>NZ_JBJGXI010000032.1:0-64462 GCF_045635475.1 Radiobacillus sp. PE A8.2
TTTTAAAACACACGATTAAATCAAACCCTGGTGTTGTCCAGGTTGATCATTGTAGTAATGTTTATGAAGATGATTAATTGTTTGAATCTTTCTTGCTTGACCACTAAATAAAAACTGAGTATTTATACTAACGGGTTCGGTTTTGGAGTACAAAATGTCAAATAACAGCCCTATTCGCAACCCAATTAGCTATATAATTTTCACTAAATTCACACTAAAAAACGCACAGTGATTGGTTATCTGTGCGTTTTTTATTCATAATAGAGGATTTTTCAAAGGTTTTATGGGATTTTATGTTAATATATAGATAAAGGGATTGTTCAATTAACGGGCAGTTTACTTGAAGAATGTCAGTTTTATACTAAGAGAAGAAATATTGGGGGATTGATTGTGGATTTAGATGTTTTATATGAGCAGGTAAAAACATACTTAAAACAAAAATACAATTGTCATACAGTAATTTTATATGGTTCTTACAATACAGGTGACTATACAGAAGAAAGTGACTTAGATATTATTTGTTTTTCGGATGATATAGAGGATAAAAATGATGTCGAGTTGTTTAATGGTAAACAATTAGATGTTTGGGTTTATAACAGTGAGCAAATGAATAATACAGAACAATTTTTACGTGTAAATAGAGGTAAGGTATTATTGAATGATAAAGGGACTGCTGAAAAGTTCTTGTCTGAAATCAATGATGTATTTAATAAAGGTCCTAAAAAACTGTCTGAGGAAGAAAAAGACTTTTTAAAGAGTTGGCTTAAAAAGATGTATTTAAGGTCTAGTAAAAATGATATTGAAGGTAATTATAGGTTTTATTGGATGCTGAAAGATAGCTTGGAAATTTACTTTGACCTCAAAGGACTATGGTTTTTAGGTCCTAAAAAAGCATTTAGTTGGCTTCAGGAGAACGATGCTTTAGCTTATAGCCTGTTTAAAAATGCTTTAGATAAAGAGGGAAATACTAAAGAAGTTGAACAATTACTTGAATTCTTGTATGAAATTTAGATAATAGTTATTCATTTAAAGAGGGCTTTAATTGAATAAGGCAATATAGAATGAAAAGACCGATTGCTTAATCGGTCTTTTCTTCGTTCCTACTGCATATAAATTATGTCGTTTATTGAATATTGCTTATTGGCAATACCGAGACGCTGAGCAGGCGTTTTAGAATCCTTTCCCGCACGAGTTATAAAACAGAAATTATAATAGGTCCTGAGAATCGTCATCGCCATCTGTGCGTACTTGGGATTGAAGTTAGAGCAAATATAACTCTTGCCATCACCACGAGCTGTCGTGAGCGGTCTTTCCAGGATAGATAGCCGTCTTCGTATTTGCTGGATAAAAGTGTTGGTGGCATTATCGTTAACGTTCATTATCATATTGGCGATTTCTCTTGGTTCCACAGAAGAAAGGTTTGTCTTGCAATCTACCCACCGTCTTCCTCTATCTATGGTGGCTAACGGATGTTCAATCGGGTTATCGGCATATTCAAAATGTGTTCCAGTTGGTAAAGTTACTTCCTTATGAAAAGAGTGATGTTGGAACAATTCTTCTAGTTGTAAAAACGCAAGTTTCCTCAAAGAAGTTGTACCATATCCTCGGTTACTCCCCCAATCCAGCAGTTCCATTTTAGCCTCAACAAATTCTTCACGAGCTTGCTTTCGTGTCTTTGTCTTATCTGTTTGACAGAGAAAATGATGAGCGTCCGAATGAATCATCTCTTTTGCGAAAACACGATTTATCGATGTGGTAATAGAAGAGTCCTCATCAGTTACAAATCGCCATTCAGAAGCTCTTACAAGCTGTTTGATGAGCCATAGGTGAGCAATAGTAGTATAAGTTGCTCCAACGTGGAATCCGTCCATATATTGAGCTCTACGATTAAACTTTGACATATCACTTCGATACTTCACTTCGTCCTGCGTATCATTGTTTGTTGGTGGCTGCGGATAATGAGAATACTTCGGAAACCGAGCATTTTTTTTTGCGAATTCATTGAGATGGTCCTCTCTTTGAAGTACCGTATCCAATGCTATGTCTCCAAGCGTAGAGGTCCAGTCATAAGCTACATCTGAACGGAACACATACCTAGAGTGTACATCAGATGATACCACTACATTCGTTGGGAATTGACTGTCCTCAACATCACTGTAACGACTTCCACCCATTCCTTTTTGACGCACATTGTTGAGGAAGTAGGTCATCTTATCCGTGTTGACCCATATTTCTTTGAATGTCACCTTTTGAAGTGGTTTGGTCTCGTGACGTTCCAGGAATTCCAAGCATCTTCGATAAAGAAATTCCAACTTGTCATAGTAGGTTCCTCTACCTATTCCTAAAATTTCACAAGTTCTTGTTATGGGTGCACGGCTTAACAGTAACTTCATAAACAGAGGCAATATATCGCTTCTTTGCTGGTGATATGTGATGGCTTGTCTCCCTTTCGGTAAGACGTTAGTAAACTTCTTGCACATTTTACATTGATACCGTTGCGATTTCGCCTTGCTTTTACCTCGTTTATAAAATTCTTTGGCGGCAGTAAAAGGTGTTGTCTCTCCAACGGAGCAGCCGTCCTTATGAAACTCATAATCAGGCTGTTGTTCTTGAACAGTGTTGACACGAACCAAACGCTCGATTTCCTCAGCAATTGACCAATTTGATAGTGTATTTGTATAACACCCTAACACAGCTCCGCCTTTAGGGTCAGGGTTGCATTTAATCGATTTTTCTGTACCAGAACCTGTTAAGCGATATCGACTTGGCTTTCTTTTAGTCTCGAATCTCACTTGAGGTAATCCGTGCCACAGGCAATAGGGATTCGCACAATGGTTGTATTGAATTCGGTGTTCCGTTCCACTTAGCGTAAATCCAACTGGCTGAAACAATAACTGACTATATCTTGTCCCAAATTGCTTGGGAGTCAGTTGCTGATAATCCTTGTTCCGATTAGTAATCTCATCCATCGTAAGTGGAGAAAGGACGTTCACAATATTATCTTCTTTGGTAGCTAGTCGTTTAAGATTTGCCATCTACTTTGCCACAACCTTATCTTCGACTCCAAGTTGTTGAATGAGCCTGCGATTATTCCGTTTGTTACCTATCCAGTCGATGAAATCTTTATCGTCTAAGAGATTTAGAAGAAATTGATTCACGATTTCACTTTCCGTGTGCTCCGTATATTCTGCATAGCTTTTTACGATTGTTCTAGCTCTTTCCGATACCAACCAATCAACGTTTTCTGCATTTAGGTTTTTTGGTTTAATAAATTCATTTATCACCGCTCCTATTGAATTTACACTAGGATTAGTATAACCAATTCGCATACGTTTTAACACACCAATTCGCAGGAGTATGTTGGCTATCAGACTCTTGTGAAATAGGGTGCGAATTTTGTTGCGAATTAGTATGTAAATTTATTATAAATCCTTTAACACCAACAAAAACAAGAGTTCCAATTCTTATGCGAATTGGAACTCCATTTTAATTGCTTTTTTATTGTTTGTACTCCAAAACCGAATCCGTTATATTTATACTCAGTTTTTTTGTTTTAGTCAATTTTTAACTATTTACCTATGGTGGGATTAACGCCTTCATAATACTATGTAGGTATATGAAATTTACTTTGTTAGTCCATCATAGAATAGAATTTGTTTCTTGTGAATATTCGACAGCAGATAAAAATTTCCAAAGATGATTTGTTGCCGTTTTCTAGTATTTTAGGTACAATTTTGACAGATGCTGATAATACTAGAATGAAAAATTGATATAAAGAGAAGTAAATAGTATTTTGTTGTGTTTTGAAAGGGGTTCCAAAATGAAAAAATTACTTTTCATTTATTTATTATTAATAGGGATATTTGTTTTATATGTATATAATTATCAAGCGCAAGAGGCGTCTACGCGTCAATGGTCGGAGAATCAATTAAGAGGGAATATGGATGAAACCTATGTAATGGTAACCTTTCAAGTAGGTATGGATTATTGGAAACGTGCACTAAAGGGGTTTGAGGATGCAGCGGAGGCATTGAATGTCTCGGTTGAATACAGGGGTGCTACTCAATACGATGTAAACGAAGAAATAACAGTACTTGAACAAGTAATTGCAAAAAATCCAGCGGGTATTGCAGTGTCGACAATGGACCCGGAAGCATTAAATCCAGTAATCGATAAAGCTGTAGATGCTGGTATTCCTGTGGTCATGTTTGATGCTGATGCGCCAGCAAGTAAAGCATATTCCTTTTTAGGAACTGATAATTATAATGCCGGAGTAGAAGCTGCTCATAAAATGGCGGAGTTGTTAAACGAAAAAGGGGAGGTTGGATTAATTACACAACCACATCAGTTAAATCACCAGCAGCGAACTGAGGGTTTTCAAGATACTATGTTTACGGAATATCCAAACTTAAAGGTCGTCTCAATTAAAGATGGAAGAGGAGACCAAATGCTTTCCAAAGAGGCAGCAGAGGAAATGTTGAAAGAAAACCCAGATTTGGATGGTATTTTTGCCACAGAAGCAAATGGCGGAGTTGGCGTAGGGCAAGCGGTGATAGCTAACAACCTTCAGAACTCTATGAAAATAATTAGTTTTGATACAGATAAAGGAACACTAGACATGATTGAGGATGGTGTGATATCAGCAACACTAGCACAAGGGACGTGGGAGATGGGCTATTGGTCGCTACAATTCTTATTTCACCTGCAGCATGAGATTGTTGAACAAGTGGATACAAGTACACCACTTCCGCGTTATATGGATACAGGTGTTACCGTTGTTACGAAAGAGAATGTAGATTCTTATTATCCACAATAAAAACCTCTGAGAATGGATTGATCGTTTTGAAGCGTTGGATACAAATTAATAATTTGCCGATTCGATATAAATTAATCTCACATTTTTTAATCATTAGTATCATACCGATTATTTGTCTAGGATTTTTAATTAATTGGACGATTGAACGTGTGTTAGAGGAACAGGTTAACGAAAATACGTTGCAATTAATTAGTAAAGTAAATGAGACTTTAGAATTTTACATTAATAACATGCAAAGTACCACTTATTTTATTGCTTCTAATGAGGAGGTACAGCAATTCTTCAATCAAGAACAAAGCGAAATATCGGTGGATTCCGATCGGAAATATGATATTCAACGATATCTTCGTAATTTTACAACGCTTTCCCCTGAAGTAGCAGGAATCTTAGTTGTGAATAACCAAGGGGACTATGTTAGTAATGAATTTTATGCGTCTCCATCGCGAGATTTAACCAATGATTCTTGGTATCAAGAAGCAGTTGATAATAAAGGGATTTTTAAAATTATTGGGAAACCGGGAACACGTAGCATATCTTCATTGGTAAATTATCAAAATGATGAAGTCGTCTCGGTTGTTCGTGCAGTAGTAGATCCGTTCACACAGGAAGTGCATGGTGTTATATTAATTGATTTAAAACTAAGAGTAATTGCTGAAACCTTGGTAGATGTTCGACTTGGAAAAACCGGTTATTTGATGGTTGTCGATGAACAGAATCAAAGTATTTACCAGCCGGATGATCCACTAATTGAAACGATCCCAAAAGGATGGTTAGAAGGGAATGCGGGTACTTTTTCAAAACAAGTTAATGAGCAAAAGCTTCAATTTATTTTTCAGCAATCCCCGTTTGCGCATTGGACAACAATTGGAGTGTTTCCGGCAGAAGAAACGATTTTTGAAATTAGAGAAATTCGTTTTTACTTAGTTGTATTTGTATTTATTCTTATGTTATTTGGGATACCCGTTTCCTATTTCTTAGCAAGTTCGATCTCTAGGCCGATTTCGCAGTTAATGAATTTCATGCGTAAAGCAGAAGGTGGACAACTTGATGTGCGCTATAAGGAGCAGCATGATGATGAGATAGGCTTACTTGGACGTAGTTTTAATAAAATGCTAACACAGATTAATCATTTACTTCAGTTAACAGAGCGACACGAAAGGCAAAAGCAGGAGGCAGAATTTAGAAGCTTACAAGCAAATATTAACCCGCATTTTCTATATAACACACTTGACACGATTCAATGGATGGCAAGAAAACAAAAAGCAGAGGATGTAGCAGAAGTCGTAGAATCCTTAGCTAAGTTATTTCGTATTGGCTTAAGTAAAGGCAGAGATAGAATTAGGTTAGCGGAAGAGATTGAACACATAGAAAGGTATTTAATGATCCAGAAAACTAGATATCGAGAAAAATTAAATTTTCAAATTGAGATAGAGGAAGGAAAGCAATCCTTATATGTATTAAAATTCATTTTGCAACCGATTGTTGAAAATGCGATCTATCATGGCATAAAAGAGAGGCGAGGAGCCGGTCATATTGTTGTGAAAGTTAAAGAAATTAAGGGGAAGCTATCAATTACTATTCAAGATGATGGGGTCGGGATGTCGGACGAGCAGCTTGGTGGGATGCGACAAGCACTGGATGAGGCAATTCCAAGAACAGAAAATATAAAAGAAACAAGGGATAAGAAAGGCTATGGGATGTTGAATGTTCAAGCCCGGATACTGTTGGCATTCGGAGATGGTTATGGCATTAATATTGATAGTAAAGAGAAAGTTGGGACCATCGTTGAGATTTTATTACCAATCCTTAAAGAAGAACCGATGGGGGAGGGGATTATACCAAATGAATAGATGGAAGCTATTAATTGCAGATGATGAATTTATTATACGTGAGGGGATTCGCTCCTCTGTTGACTGGGAAAAGTATGACATGACAGTAGTTGGAGAAGCTGAAGATGGTGAAGAAGCCTTAGAATTAGCGATTGAGCATCAAGTGGATATTATTCTTATGGATTTAAATATGCCAATCATGAATGGTATCACCGCAATGAAACAGCTTAAACAACAGCTTCCTCATTGTAAAATGGTGGTTATCTCCGGGTACGACGAATTTCATTATGCCCAAGAAGCGATTCGCTTGCAAGTGGAGGATTACTTGTTGAAACCGGTAAATCCAGAAAAATTACACGAATTACTACTTGGGCTTAAGCAACAGTTGGACATAGAAATTGATCAGAAAGCATATTTAAAGCAAGCATCAAAACAACTTAAAAAGAATCATTCACAAATGAAAGAACGATTTTTTCAAGATTGGATTGATGGCAAACTAGCGAATGAAGAAATCGTAGAGCAATTACAATTTTTAAGCTTGCCTAAGGCGGCACCTTTGCAACACCTTTTAATTAGGTGGCCAGAGTATCATCAAAATCAAACGTTTATGCAGGAAAAAGAGAGACATATTTACTTGTTTGCCATTGAAAATATTGTTGAAGAGATATTAGAAGCAAAATCTGCTGCCGTATTTCGAGATCAATATCATCTACTAAACGTGTGTTTATGGGAAAAAATCACAGATGAACTTGTGGAAAGGATACAACAAACGGTAAAAGAATATTTTGATATTACTGTTTATTGGCATCTCGAGGATGTGAAGCATGATTTAACAGATCTATATAAGGTTTATGAAACTTGTAAATCACAATTAGAAAAAAAAATTCGAATATCCCCACTTGTAAAGCAGGCAAGAAACTATGTACAACAGCATTATCAAGATTCTACTCTAACATTAGAAAGAGTGGCCGAAGAATTACATGTTACAGCCGTCTACTTAAGTAAGATGATAAAACAGGAGCTAGGCATATCTTATGTAGGTCTGATCACACAGTTGAGGATTAATAAAGCTACGGATTTATTGGTAACAACAGATATGACAATTCGTGATGTTGCTGAAGAAGTAGGCTATGATTCTCAGCATTATTTTAGCACCGCTTTTAAGAAAGTGGTTGGAGTATCACCAAATAAGTTTAAAAATAATACGCCAGATCAAAGCACTATCCATTAATTGGAGGTGCTTTTTTTCATAAGGTAAGAAAGGTCTAAGCGACGCTCTGCACTTTTCGTGTGTCTAGGTCTAGCTTCGAGCGCCAGAAACTAGGCGACTTCACGAATCGTCCTACGATAAGTCATCATCGATTCAAGTTTTTATGGAAGGTCGACTAAAAGCGGACTTGTCGTCCAACGTCGACATACCCCCTATACGGGGGCATGATTCCTTTATCTCAGTCGAATCGCTCCAGTCGCCACGTTTCTAAGCGGCGCTCTGCACTTTTCTTATATTCTAATTCATTAAAACGATGCTAAAAGTACATATGAAATCTAATCGCTTACATTTAATTTTTATAAAAACAGTTTAAATTAATGTAAAGCCTTACATTGGAAATGGTGATAATCTTATAACAAGTTAGTTAGCAAGTAATAAAAAAGCATTTGAGGAATGAAAGGGGTTTCAAGAGAGATGAAAAAATTAGGATTATTTGCACTGTTAATAAGTTTTATGTTAGTTCTATCTGCTTGTGGCGGAGATGATAACGCTTCCGGTGGTGGAGATAGTGATGGCGAATTAATCGGTATCGCAATGCCAACAAAGTCTTCTCAAAGATGGGTAGACGATGGAAATAACATTGTGAAACAACTTGAGGAACTTGGTTATCAAACTGATCTGCAATATGCAGAAGATGATGTAGATAAGCAAATTGAACAAATTGAAAATATGATTGTAAAAGGTGCAGAAGTACTAGTAGTTGCATCAATCGATGGTACAGCATTATCGAATGTACTTGAAAAAGCAGCAGAACAAGATATTGAAGTTGTTGCTTATGACCGATTAATTATGGAAACTGAAAACGTAAGCTACTATGCAACATTTGATAACTTCCAAGTAGGGGTACTTCAAGCAACATACATTGAAGAAGCACTAAATCTTGCGGAGGCTGAAGGTCCATTTAATATCGAATTATTCGGTGGATCACCTGATGATAACAACGCATACTTCTTCTGGGATGGCGCAATGTCTGTACTACAGCCTTACATTGATAGCGGTAAGCTAGTTGTACAAAGTGAGCAAACTGAATTCGAACAAGCAGCTACGATGCGTTGGGATGGAAACACTGCCAAATCTCGTATGGAAAATATCTTAAGCTCGGCATACTCTGACGGTGAAACTGTAGATGCAATCCTATCACCATATGACGGTATCAGCCGTGGTGTAATCCAAGCATTAATTGGTGTAGGTTATGGTTCTGGAGATCTACCACTTCCTGTAATCACTGGTCAAGATGCTGAAGTAGCTTCTGTTAAATCAATTATTGCTGGAGAGCAAACGTCAACAGTATTTAAAGATACTCGTGACCTAGCTGAAGTAACAGTAAACATGGTTGAAGCAATTCTAAACGGCGAAGAAGCTGAAGTTAACGATACAGAGACTTATGATAACGGAGTGAAAGTTGTTCCTTCTTATCTAGTAGTACCTAATTCTGTGGACATTGACAACTACGAAGAAATGCTAATAGACAGCGGATACTACACTGAAGAAGATTTACAATAGTTAATAAATGATTCAGTGGTGATCACACCACTGAATCATTTCATTCGTTATTTTGAAGAAGGTGGTGAGGGTATGTCAGATTATATTTTAGAAATGCGTAACATAACGAAAACATTCCCTGGTGTTAAAGCTTTAGATAATGTTAATTTAAGGGTCCATAAAGGTGAGATCCATTCACTCGTTGGTGAAAATGGTGCAGGGAAATCCACACTTATGAAAGTATTGAGCGGTGTTTATCCTTCAGGAACTTATGAAGGCGGTATTTACTTTGAAGGAGAAGAATGCCACTTTAAAGATATTAAACAAAGTGAAAACCAGGGTGTTGTTATTATTCACCAAGAATTAGCGCTTAGTCCATATCTATCAATAGCAGAAAACATATTCTTAGGAAATGAAAGACAGTCCAATAAAATTATTAAATGGCAAGATACATTTCAGGAGTCTAAGAAATTATTAGAACGCGTGGGTTTAAAAGATTCACCTGAAACAGCAGTAATGAATATTGGTGTTGGTAAACAACAGCTTGTTGAGATAGCAAAAGCTCTTTCTAAAGATGTGAAACTATTAATTTTGGATGAACCTACGGCAGCACTTAATGAGACTGATAGTGAAAACCTATTAAATTTGCTTTTAGAACTTAAAAAGCAAGGGATTACATCTATACTTATTTCTCATAAACTAAACGAAGTGTCCAGTATTTCTGACTCTATTACGATCTTGCGAGATGGTCAAACAATCGAAACAATTGACACGAAAGAAGAAAAAGCATCAGAGGACCGTATTATTAAAGGAATGGTTGGACGGGAGTTAACTAGTCGCTTCCCTGAACGTCATCCAAATATTGGAGAAACAGTATTTGAAGTGAAAAACTGGAATGTATATCATCCACAACAGCGTGATCGTAAAATAATTGATAATGTGAATATACATATTCGTCGCGGAGAAATAGTAGGATTAGCTGGCCTTATGGGCGCAGGAAGAACTGAACTGGCGATGAGTATTTTTGGTAAGGCATATGGTAAAAAAATAGACGGTTCGTTAGTCAAAAACGGGCAAGAAATTCAAGCAAATACCGTAAGTGAAGCCATTGAAAATGGTATTGCTTATGTTTCTGAGGACCGTAAAACATATGGTTTAAATTTAATAGACGATATTAAACGGAATATTACATTGGCTAATTTAAAGCGTGTTTCTAAAAATACAGTTATAGATGAAAATAAAGAAGTAACAGAAGCACAATCATTAAGGGAAAAGATAAATATTAAAACACCATCCTTAGAGCAGCTTGCAGGTAACTTAAGTGGTGGTAATCAACAAAAGATTGTATTAAGTAAATGGATTTTCACTGAGCCAGATATTTTAATATTAGATGAGCCTACTCGAGGTATAGACGTGGGTGCAAAGTTTGAGATATATGCACAAATTAATGAGTTAGCAGCTGAGGGAATGGCTGTATTAGTAATTTCATCTGAGTTACCAGAGGTTCTTGGGCTCTCAGACCGAACTTACGTTATGAATGAAGGACGTATAACAGGTGAACTCACACGTGAGGAATCAAACCAAGAAAGTGTTATGCGTTATATGACCGGATCTGGAGGTGCTAGTCGTGCAAACGCTAATTAATTTATTTCGAAACAATATACGTGAATATGGAATGATCATTGCACTAGTATTTATAACAGGTTTATTTTGGATATTAACAGAAGGTATTATCCTTAAACCGTTAAACTTAACGAACTTAGTTCTACAAAATGGTTTTATTCTTGTACTAGCAGTTGGTATGGTGTTGGTAATTATTGCAGGTCAGATTGATCTTTCTGTAGGTTCAGTAGTTGCCTTTATAGGTGCTATAGCTGGGGTACTTATGATTAACAATAATGTGCCAGTTTGGTTAGCAGTTATTTTATCATTACTTGTGGGTGCAGTTATTGGAGTATGGCAAGGATTTTGGATTGCTTATGTTGGAATCCCGGCCTTCATTGTTACCTTGGCAGGGATGTTAATCTTCCGAGGTTTGACACTTTGGTTATTAGATGGTAAATCCCTAGCTCCTTTCCCGGATGTTTTTCCAAAACTAAGTAGTGGATTTATACCTGATATTGGTGCAGGTGATTTTCATATTCTGACAATGATATTGTCTGTTGTTTTATCGTTAGTATTGATTTATTTGGAATTTAAAAAACGTAAAACACAAATGCAATATAATTTTGATGTAGTCCCAATGTGGATTACAGGTGCAAAATTAGCATTATTAGTATTTGTAATTAATTGGTTTGCTTATCAATTGGCACTTAACAAAGGTCTTCCAATAGTACTAGTAATCGTTTTTGTGCTTATTGCTATCTACACATTTGTAATGAATAATACAGTGATGGGTCGACACATTTATGCAACAGGTGGTAACAAAAAAGCAGCCGACTTATCTGGTATTAAAACAAAACGTGTTGTATTCTGGGTATTTGTAAATAACGGTGTAATTGCTGCATTAGCAGGTCTAATGTTTGCGGCACGTCTTAACTCTGCTACACCTGCTGCTGGTAATATGCTAGAGTTAGATGCAATCGCAGCTGTATTTATCGGTGGTGCATCCATGGCCGGTGGTGTTGGTACGGTAATAGGTGCGATTGTCGGTGGTTTAGTTATGGGTGTAATGAACAATGGTATGTCATTAATCGGTATCGGTATCGATTGGCAACAAGCGATTAAAGGTATGGTGCTATTGCTTGCTGTTGGATTTGATGTGTTTAACAAAAATAGAGCAGGTAAATAATATTTAAAAAGTACGTTAATGTAAAAACCAATTCCTCCTGAATGTTTGGGGGAATTGGTTTTTTAATCGTTTATAAAATTATAACGTGGTCTTGATAATGCAAAACGAACTTCAATCAGAATAAAAGTAAAGATGAACAGCAACATCAAATACCAGAATTATCGATAATGATATAATTGAAGTTATCAATTAGCTACATAGGTGCAATTCTAAAATGAAAACAGGAGGGATTGTGATTGGAAATAAGAGTAGATGATTTAACGGGTGCTGAAGTGGCGGAATTGGTGATGGATCACCTTCAAAGTATGGCCGTTCATTCGCCGCCAGAAAGCAGACATGCATTAAATCTAGATGGACTAAGAAAACCAGAGATTAGTTTCTGGAGTGTATGGGAGAATGATGAATTAATGGGCTGTGGCGCACTTAAACAGCTAAATCCCGAACACGGAGAAATAAAATCAATGAAAACGTCTAGTAAGCATCTTCAGAAGGGTGTGGCAAAGCAACTTTTGAAACATATCATCACAGAAGCTACGCAACGTGGTTACCTTCGACTGAGTTTAGAAACTGGATCGATGGCTGCTTTTGACCCAGCTAGAAGACTTTATGTAAGCTTTGGTTTTCAGGAATGTGGTCCGTTTGAAAACTATACGGAAGACCCAAATAGTGTGTTTATGACAAAAGAACTCTAAATGCTAAAAGGAGAATCACCTCAAATTGTTGAATTTATTAAAAAACGGTGCGGACAATGGGAGGAGCCACAGTCATGACATTCGAATATAAGCAGTACGATGCTCTGGGATTAGCGGAATTAGTAAAAACCAAACAAGTTAAACGTACAGAAGTAGTAGATATGGCTTATCGTGAAATTGAAAAAAAGAACGAGCAGCTACATGCAATTATAAATGTGATAGATAGGGAAGTGGCACTTGTCCTTGGTGAAAAAAATGATGGAATTTTCACAGGGGTGCCTGTGCTGACAAAAAATATACAACAAGATATAAAGGGTCAACCGATAACAGGTGGGTCAAGAGCTTTAGTAGATCAGGTTGCAGTTCGAGATAGTGAATTTGTTTCACAAGTAAAGACAACGGGTGTCTCGATTATTGGGCAAACAAATGTGCCTGAGTTTGCCTTAATGGGAATTACGGAACCAGCATACAATGGTCCAACGCGAAACCCTTGGAATCTTGACTACACTCCAGGTGGTTCAAGTGGTGGTTCTGCGGCAGCTGTTGCCGCGGGAATCGTACCAATAGCAGGTGCCAATGATGGTGGAGGGTCAATTCGTATCCCTGCTGCTTTTAGTGGGCTGTTCGGATTAAAACCGACTCGTGGTCGGACGCCAATTGGACCAGATAAAGGCAGACAATGGCAAGGAGCATCTGTTGAACATATTCTAAGTAGGTCTGTAAGAGATAGTGCTGCTATGCTTGACCAATATAGTTTTGACAGAGCTTCTGCATTTCTTGCACCGCGCTATACAGGGAGTTATCAGGAATGTGTGAATAAACCCCTAAATAAACCATTGAACATAGCGTTTTCGACAAGATCACCGATCGGAATGAAAGTAGACCCAGAATGTCAAAAAGCTGTTGAAAACACAGTGAAGCTATTTCAAGAAATGGGTCATCATGTAGAGGAAAAAGATGCACCTGTTGATGGGAACAAACTAGCCAATAGTTTTATGATGCTATATTTTGGTGAAGTTGCTTCAACTATAAGTACAATAGAAAATAAGGTTGGTAGGAAGCTGAAATACAATGAAATGGAGCCTTCAACCTGGTTATTAGGCTTATTAGGAAGGTCCGTAAGTGCAGCTGATTTTGTGTTAAGTTTACAAGAGTGGGATATAGCAGCATATCAAATGGATGTTTTTCACGATCAATTTGATTTGTATATTACACCAACTACGGCTTTTCCACCTTCGAAGATTGGAGAACTAGAACTAACTGTAGTAGAAAAACAGTTGATAAAAGCAATCAAAAACTTGGGGTTAGCTAGTGTATTGAAGAAAACGAGTTTTGTAGATTCTTTAATATATAAAAGTCTCGAACGAACACCTTTCACACAACTTGCAAATCTAACCGGGCAACCAGCGATGTCAGCACCGCTTCATATAACAGAGAAAGGTCTACCATGTGGCGTTCAGTTCATGGCGCGCCGCGGTCGTGAAGATTTATTGATGCAGGTGGCAGGTGAATTAGAACAGACCGATTTATGGACTAATGTAGCTGACAATCCGATGTTTAGGCTGTGAAAACTGAGTTAGCTATCCAACTAACTCAGTTTTTTATAGACAATAAACCAAAGATCTTCACGTAATTTTTTTGGAGTAATTACTATAAATCCATCTGTAAATTTTTTAAGGATATCTACAAATTTACAATATCAGTTTAGAGAACAGTTTCTTGAAAAAGGCTGGAGTAGAGCATGTACTGTCTAGTTACCTTTTTTTACTGGAAATTGTCAAGCTATCTATACTAATTTTGTTTTATTCATTTGTCCCAATCAAAGGCTTTTGTCCAAAGTGGTCAAGGAATTGATTTAATAGGTCAATATTGTATATTTTTTTCTCTATACAAAAACGAACAACTAAGTCCGTTGTGTCATTGTCAGATAATGAAAAGCCAGCTGAATTTAAAAGCGTAGTGGTGTCATCTATAGATAGTTCGAGTGCCATTACGAGGGCTACCACCGTATTCTTGCTAGGGGTATAATCGACGTTAGAGCGAATTTTTGAGAAATGTCTGCGATCGATTTGCGCCTTTTTATAAACTTCGGAGTCTTTATAACCTTTGCAATCAATGAACGTAAACAATACGTGATTTAGTGTGGGTTTACGGTTGGTTTGAATAAATTCCTCGATTTCGTCCTCAGATATGTTACTTTTCAAACTATAGCTTACTTCAAGCTCTTCTTCGTATGTAATGCTGTTTAAATGAAAATGTAAATATTCTTCTAATTCTTTCCATAACTTTTCATCAAGCATAGTAGAACCCCTCCTAAATGTCGCTTTGCAGGCGACCAATTTCTCGATAAACTTAGCTAAAATTATAGCATATCAAATAAAAGGGTGATGAATATGATTAATAGTTTAACGGAGATTATTTTCTTATTGGACAGAAGTGGTTCGATGTCAGGCTTGGAAAATGATACAATTGGAGGTTTTAATAGTTTAACGGAGAAGCAAAGTAAACTTGATGGCGAAACAGCAGTTACTGTCGTTCTATTTGACCATGAATATGAAGTCTTATGGAATGGAATTGATGCCAAAAGAGCAAAACTTACAAAGAAAGATTATTATGTAAGAGGCACAACAGCTCTGTTGGATGCAGTTGGAAAGACAATTTTGGAAGTTGACCAGCGGTTATTGAAAACAAATGAAGAGAGACTACCAGGTAACATTATATTTGTGATCACAACCGATGGAATGGAAAATGCTAGTCGTGAGTTTAGCCATGACAAAGTGAAACAACTTATTAAGCGCCAACAAGACGAATATAATTGGGAATTTATTTTTATGGGAGCTAATATTGACGCTGCAAAGGAAGCTGGAAATATTGGCATAGATGTTGAGCATGCATATAGCTTTGAAGCTTCAAACAAAGGTGTCGAAAATATGTATGTAATGGCTGAAGAAGCAATAACTTTGAAAAGAAAGAAAAAATAAGAAAAGAAGTAGAGGTTGCAGAAAACGTGAAGGAAATCTTATTTAAGGCAATTGGTGAAAAAGACTAAGGTAACCCACTAATGGGAGTTACCTTTAAAACATGTTAAAATTGTCCTAAGTATGTTACATGATGAAGGAGAATAAACATGTTTGCTAGGCTAAAAAACTTCAAAAATTTAGATCTTATATTCAATAGTATTTCTGATATGGTATTTTTAATTGAAATAAGTGAAGATGGATCCTTTCGTTACGTAACCGCTAATCAAGTAGCGATTAACTTACTACAATTTCCAATAGGTTTCGAAGGGAAAAGCATTGAGGAGATTATGCCTTCATTTTCAGCAGAGGTTATTACTGCAAGATATCAAGAAGCGATTGTCTCAAAAAAAGTAGTGATGTATGAAGAAAAAATAGAATTTCCAATAATGGACGAACTAGATAAGACGAGGAACGGATGGGTTGAATCCAAAGTAACACCAGTGCTTAGTGATGACGGTGAAGTGGAGTATTTAATCACGGTTACAAGAGAAATAACAGAAAGAAAAAACTACGAGAAAGAGCTTAACCAGTTAAAGGAGCAATTTGAACTTATTTACAACCATGCAGCAGATCCTGTATTTACTTTTGATGAAACGGGAAAGTACATAACTGTTAATCCTAGTTATACAAAATTGTTTGGTTGGACAAAAGAAGAGTTATTGAATGATCCAGCAATCAGTATTCTACCAACTAACAATAAGCAAGAATTTGAAGCTATCCTTGAACGGTTGAAACAAGGGGAAGTGATTGAAAACCATTATGCGGAAAGAAAAACGAAGAATGGAAGTTTGATTCACATTTTATCATCTTATACACCAATTATGGAAGATGGGAAAATGAGTCATGGAATTGCGGTGTATAAAGATATTTCTAACATTGACCAATTAAGAAATAAGTTGCAAGAAAGTGAGCGTAAATATCGTATTATTGTTGAAAATTCCAATGATCTTATACGGATTATTAATAAGCTTGGACAAATTGAGTATGCTTCACCATCGCATTTGCGGATTTTAGGCTTGGAATCAAAGTTTTTTATCGGAAAATCGATTCTCTCTTTTGTTCATCGTGAAGATATGGTAAAGGTCAATAACTATATAGAGAAATTGTTTGAGACAGGACGAGTAGCAGAAATCGAATATCGACGTCTTAATAAGAACGGAGAAATAATTTGGGTGCATTCTAAAGGTGCAGCCGTTTTGAATGGCTTAGGTGAAGTCGAACAACTTGTTTTGATTTCTAGAGTAATTTCTGATTTAAAGGAAAGAGAAACAGAATTACGAACAATGGCATTATATGATGAACTAACAAGTCTTGCTAACCGTACCTTATTCAATGAGAATTTAGATGTGGCGTTAAATCGGACAAAGCGAAGTGGTAAAATGACCGCGCTTCTAATATTAGACTGTGATAATTTTAAAAAGATTAATGATTCCTATGGTCATGACGTCGGAGATGAAGTAATTAAAGAATTTGCAAATAGAATACAAACAAGTGTTGGGACACTTGGAACTGTATCACGAATGGGTGGCGATGAATTTCAAGTGGTATTGCCGGAACTAAGAGAGACAAATGAAGCAATCGCGGTCTGCCAATCAATTATAAGTAAGATGAAAGAACCGATGGAAACCGGACTTAAAAAAATCACAGTCTCTGCAAGCATTGGTGTGTCTTACTATAAAGGTGTAGGGAAGACAAAAGAAGAACTTGTAAAAGAAGCAGATGTAGCGCTATACCAATCAAAGGATCAAGGGAAAAGTACATATTCGGAATATAGGGAGACCGAAAACAAATGGAAGAAAAACAAGCTCTTCAGTCGATTTTTTGATAAAGAGAGAAAAAGTTGAAGATATTAAAAGGAAGCTTCCGCTGGTGAGTGGGAGCTTCCTTTTTTATAAAATTCGTGCATGCGTCTAGCTCCGAGCGCCAGAAACTAGGCGACTTCACAAATCGTCCTAGGATAAGTTATCATGTATTCAGGTTTTAACGAAGGTCGACTAAAAGTGGACTTGTTCTCCAACTTCAACATACCCCTTATGCAGGGGCATGATTCCTTTATCTCAGTCGATTCGCTCCGTTTCTAGGGCGGCGTTCTGCGTTTTTCCTATAGAAGCTTCCAGGTCATTTGTACAATTGGTCTAACTTCTTGTTCAAGTTCTGTCTGATGAAATGATTTCTCTAATGACAGAAGTACTCCTTCTAATAAGAAGGTTCGTGGATGATTGGCTTGTAATTCAGTAATTAGAAAATCAATCAACTCGTGTTGTTTATCCTTTGCATTGACTTTACTACGTAGCTTGTCTAGCCGGGCTATAATTATCGTAAGATCGGGAATAACATCTTGATCGCTAGTTCCAAGCCAATTCTCTGGTAAAAATGCTTCTTTATCTTGTAATTGCTTGTCTACCATAGATTTTACCCGTTCAAGAGAAAATCTAATAATTTTCTCTGTGGCTATTTCATCGGTAGTTCCTAACTTCCACACATGCATCATATGATGGATGATTCCCATAAGCATAACGGCATGGTCTAATGCTATAGATGTTGCTTTTTTAGGATATATTGCAGTTAACCTCTTCGTAACCCATCGCAGCTCAGTACGGTGCTGTCTTTCCATAAATGCTTTCAATTCCGCATCATCATATAAAGAAACGGACTCAAAAAGGGCCAATAGGTGGTGTTGACGATTCATATTCATCCTTACGGCCATTTGTTCGATAAAGACGCTTTGATTACTGTCCTCTTTGCCAACAGCAAGTTCTCTGCGCTTTTGGTCTACCTTTTCAGCTATAGACTCCAAAATTGCACGCAAGCATTCATTCTTTGAATTGAAGTAGTTATAAAATGTTCCTTTGGCGATCCCCGCTTTATCTAAAATGTCCTGAATTGAAGTTAATGCGAATCCTTTTTCAATAAATAGTTGGTGTGCAGCATCGACTATTTGTGTTCTTTTTGCACTCAAGTAATCACCCTTTATAATAACGGTCTACTATTATTATAGTTTATAAAGTCTTATATATCAATGTTTATAAAGGATGTAAAAAAATGTGGTTGCATTTTTTAGACTATCGGTATAAACTATTCAAGTATTATAATTCATTATATATGGAAAGTAGGAATGATCCTTAATGTCAGATATTAATTCTAATCAAAATAAATCGATGGTAGGCATGATTGCTATTTTATTTGTTGGTGCATTTGTGGCTATCTTAAATGAAACATTATTAAATATTGCACTTCCTTCTATTATGAACGAATTTGAGGTTAGCCCGACTGCTGTGCAATGGTTATCAACAGGATATATGTTGATTAATGGAATTTTAATTCCAGCGAGTGCATTTTTTATTCAACGTTTCTCGGATAAGAAGTTGTTCATCGTAGCTATGTCATTATTTACGTTAGGAACGTTCCTAGCTAGTATAGCTCCTGTTTTTGGTGTACTACTAACTGCGCGTATGATTCAGGCATCAGGATCTGCGATTATGATGCCACTACTTATGAACGTGATGCTAACCGCGTTTCCTGTTGAAAAAAGAGGGGCGGCAATGGGGATGTTTGGTCTAGTTATGATCACAGCTCCAGCGATTGGGCCAACACTTTCTGGTTGGATTATTGAACATTACAGCTGGAGAATGTTATTTGATATCGTGCTTCCGATTGCCGTACTAACCTTGGTTTTTGCTATCTTTAAATTAAAGAATGTGACACCTCAACGTGCAATCAAGTTAGATATTGTTTCATTAATTTTATCTAGTATTGGTTTTGGTGGCTTGCTTTATGGATTTAGTTCTGCAGGTGAAAAAGGATGGGATCATCCGCTCGTGTATGGGACGATTATTGTTGGAGCACTAGCGTTGGTTACCTTTATTCTACGTCAGTTAAGAATGGATGACCCATTGCTTGAATTCCGCATTTTTAAATATCCGATGTTCGCTTTATCTTCAGCAATTTCGATGGTTATTGCTGTAGCTATGTTTTCAGGAATGATTTTAATGCCAATCTATGTTCAAACGATTCGAGGAATTTCTCCTATGGAATCAGGTTTATTAATGCTTCCGGGTGCAATAGCAATGGGGATTATGTCTCCGATTACAGGTAAGCTATTTGATAAGTACGGGGCAAGAGCACTGGCTGGTATTGGGTTAAGTATTACTGTAGTGACGTCTTTTTACTTTAGTAAAATAAGTATGGATACGGCTTATTCAACGCTTGTAATGTTATATACATTCCGTATGTTTGGGATGTCGATGGTAATGATGCCGGTTATGACGAATGGTTTAAATCAACTGCCAGCTAAGAATAATCCTCACGGAACAGCAATGAATAATACGTTGCAGCAGGTGTCTGGTGCGATTGGTTCTGCGTTGTTAATTACCGTGATGAATAATCGTGCCGAATCAAAAATCACGCAGTTAACTGCAGATGCTGCGGCGTCAGTAGAACCAGGTGCGGCGCAACCTACTGCGGAGGTTGCAGCGCAAATGCAACAACAAATTGTCAATCAAGCCATGTTGAATGGTATTAACTTTACCTTCTTTATCTCAACATTAATTGCAATTGTTGCATTAATTTTGGCACTGTTTATGAAGCGGGTAACTCCATACCGTGAAGAAAAAACTGATGAGAAAGATATTGTTGCTGGGTCTTTTGATCCGGTGGCAGAGTCTTAAAATAGACAGTGAAAAAAGGATCCTTAGCGGGATCCTTTTGTTTTTCTTTCAGTTAAATAACTTATTGTTCCGATAGCAATACCTAATGCTGCACCGCCAGCCACTTCAATCGGTAAGTGACCAAGCATTTCCTTTAATTCTTTTTCTCGCTTCTTGTGGTTAATGCCTGGATGATCAACCGCCAGTTTTTCTAATTGTTCATCCATGTCGTTAACAGCTATCGCTATTTCTCCTGTCTGCCAGCGGATTCCCATAGCATCATACATAACTATAAGACCGAAAATACTGCTAATCCCGAATTCAATGGAAGGTAGCCCCTTTTTTAAGGCTACATAAGTAGTTAGAGATGTGACACCTGAAGAATGAGAACTTGGCATATCTCCACTTCCAATAACCTTTCTCCAATCCCATATGCCTGTCTCTATGTAGTTTAATGGAATTTTTAAAAATTGTGCCGATCCGATTCCTAATAATGCAGTTAACATTGCACGATTTAACATCGACTCACCTCTAGATATAAGATGAGAAACAAATCAATATTTTATTCATATTCCTAATCTGTTTTATGCTAAAATAAAGCAAGCATGGCTAAGAGATCTACATTAATTCGTCAAAGAAGGGAAAGTCATTTACATGTTGGAGCGTATACAACAAGCAATTACACAATTAGAAAAAGTTATTATCGGTCAAAGAACTGTTGTTGAAAAACTTTTTATCGCTATGTTAGCTGATGGTCATGTGTTATTAGAAAGTGTACCTGGATCTGGAAAAACCAAGCTGGCAAAAAGTTTAAGTAAAGTGATAGAAGGACAGTTTGGCAGAATTCAGTTTACTCCTGATGTATTACCGAGTGATGTAACAGGAATCAAATATTTTAATCCCAAAACGCAAAACTTTGAAATGCAAACTGGACCAATTATGACGAATATACTGCTGGCGGATGAAATTAATCGTGCTACACCGAAAACGCAGTCGAGTTTATTGGAGGCGATGGGTGAAGGGCAAGCGACTGTTGATGGGACGACTTTAGCTTTACCACAACCGTTTTTTGTTATTGCAACACAAAATCCATTAGAGGGTAGTCAAGGTACGTTCCCATTACCTGAAGCGCAGCTTGATCGCTTTTTGTTTAAAATAGAAATGACATATCCAAGTCTGCAAGAGGAAAAACAAATTTTATATGCAAATATGGACCATGATCCTATGAAGGTACTTACACCTGCTCTTATGTTGGAAGATATCAAAACAATTAAAGATTATATTAAAAAAATAACCGTTACAGAAATAGTTGCTGATTACATTTTACGTCTAGTAAGAGCAACGCGTAATCATCCAGAAATAGAAGTTGGTATTAGTACTCGAGGTGCTTTAGCATTAATGAGGGCAAGCCAAGCGAATGCTTGGCTACGTGGTAGAAACTATGTGCAACCAGAGGATGTAAAAAATCTTGTCCCTGCTGTATTTTCTCATCGAATAGTTTTACAAATGGAAGCTTCTTTTAAGAAAACATCCAATCAAATCGTTGAGGATATTATTGCAAGTGAAGATGTACCCGTCGAGATTGAGGCATAACCGATGATCCATTTACTTAAACAAGGGTATGGGAAACTGTACAGACGATTTAACACCTTGCTCGCAATTTCAATGGTTGTCCTTTTTACTGCGGTCCTCTTCCATCAACGAATGTTATTTATTGCTGTGGGTATCCTCATGGCTTATAGTTTAATCGGATTTTTATTCGAGAGATTCACTGGTAACAGTGTCTTTCTTGACAATGAAAAGCGAGCAGTTGTGCTGTTTCCAGGAGAACAAGAAAAGTTTTCTATCTTTTTAACGAACAAGACCAAACTTGGAAGGTTAGATGGTCATTTAACCTTTACAACAGATGAGAACATTATCGTAGAAAATGCTATTTCAAATGATGGTAACGTAAAGAGAAATCATACAATATATAGCCCGCTACCAAATCGGAGTAAAGTAGAACTTGAGCTTTCCGTTCAAGCAGATAGGCGTGGTGTCTCGCGTATTTCTGACGTAACATATCGATATTCAAATCCATTTAGTTTTGAAAAGATAGCATTACGGGCAATCGGTGTTTTACAATTAGAAGTTATTGTATATCCTGAGAAAAAACAAGTATTTGGCTTAAACGAAATTATGACAAATAGAATAGGTACTAGCAATTCTCCTTTTTCTTTACATCAAGATCAGTTGGAGCAGATAGGCACTCGGGACTATTTCCATTCTGATTCCATGCAACATATTCATTGGAAAGCGAGTGCAAAAAAACAACAGCTTCAAACAAAGCTTTTTGAGAAAAAAATGGACATGAGTTGGACGATTTTAGTAAACCTAGGTACTTATAGTCGCCTTGGGAATATGTATTTGCATGAAAATATGGAAGACTACCTTGCTGCAGTAGCCTATTTATGTGAACAGGCTATTCGAGCAGAGTATGCTGTCGCCCTTCATATAAATTTGGGTACAATTGGTGTCCCGTCATTACGGCTGGATCATGGTACTGGTAAGCTACACCTTAAACGGATATTTGAAATGTTAGCAAGGATAAATCATACTTATCCTTTAATTCCAGTGTCTAGAATGATCAGACATGTAGACCGTGATATCCTTAAACATCGTGCGATTGTTTTTGTTGGAGAAATGGATGATGTAACAAAGCAATATGTCGCCAGGTGGAAAAGAAGAGGGGTAAAAGTGTATCGCCTTCACGAACTAGAAGATCAATATAGGATTATCCAGGAATAGGGTGAAGCAAATGAATCATACATACACATCGATTAAAATAACACAGTGGCTTAGTGAGATGATATTATTTTATTTTTTGCTTTTACCAATTTTCATATTTGCGTCCTCACCGATTCCTTTTGCAAGTTATCTTATGTTAATGATCGTAAGTATTAGTGTTTATACAATAATCGGATCTCGAACAAAAACGTATCTGCCAATTAGTATTGTTTCAGTAATTATAGGTATCGCTGCGTTTACTATTCTTGATTATCCATGGATTATTAGTGGTTTAATCATGTTGTTCTTTGGGTGGAGGTTTATTTCACATGAAAGAGAAGCAGATCAACAGCATCTGTTTCTTATATTAGTCGTCACATTACTGTTAATGATGGGGGCTGTTTTCGCATCGCCATCGTTCACTTTTTTCTTTATGGGTATTTTGCAGTTCGTTTTGTTAATTGGCTTCTCTATTATTCAGTCACAATGGCACAATGGTAAGAATTTAAATAAAAAGGGAGTCTTACAACAGTTAGCTTTGTTTGGTTCTATAAGTGCAGTGATTGTTCTAGCATTTTGGGCGGTGTATCCGGTTCTACAGTTTATTTATCAAATTGTAGGAATCGTACTAGCTAGAATTGGTGGAATAGGAATTGGAGTACTAGATCGTTTCGTAGACTTAGAAATAAAAGAAGAAACTGGGCAAAATAAATCTAACTTACTTGAAATAGGTAAACAAGCTGAAAAAATGAATATGGCAGATGATCCAGAAGTATATCAGGATGGAAATGCAGTTGAATTAATGCTTATTATTCTTATTTTATTGGCAACTATCGCTTTAATTTTTGTTGGAATTAAACTTGCAAGAACATTGGTCGAGAAAGAAACGATTAGCAAACTAACTGTTAGCTCACATGTGTCGAATTTCGATGAACAACAATCACATATAGCTAAGTCAACTTATCGCACTGCTAAACCTAACAATAGGATTAGACGGGAATTCTATATGTTTGAGCTATTCTGCCACAAAAAAGGCTATGGAAGAAAAAGAGGCGAAACAATCGAAGAATGGTTTGCGAGAATCGAGTTACCTATCGACAAAATAAAAGCCTATTTTCTTGTTCGTTATAAAAATCAGATAATATCAGATGATGAAATAAAAAAATTCAACTATAATATCCGTGGATTGAGGAGTACACTACAGGACCGGCAAAAACACCGTGTTAACTAATATTGTCTGACCTTATTTGTACTGGTTCGGTTGGGTGTAAAATATAATTCTGATTTTCAATGGTAATAAGGTTGTGAATTTTTTAAAAAATTGGTAAGATTACGACAAAGCTATAAAGGCTATATGTGACTGGCGAATGCGGATAACCGCAAGGGAGCATATAGTATCGATCGCCGTTCGCCTGGGCAAAGGTAAGGAGTAGATTTCCTTGCCTTTTTCTATCTGAGTCAATTCCAATATTACTTTCATAGCTATTTGCCATCCATGTGTAGTGAGTTAATCTGACTCTATGTAAATGGCTTAAAATTAGTAACATAAATTGACTAATCTAGTATAAATGGGAGTTGTTTACAGTGAAAAGAGTCTATAATTTCTCAGCAGGACCATCCATGCTTCCAACAGCAGTTTTGGAAAAAGCACAGCAAGAATTACTTGGCTATCAAAGTTCAGGTATGTCTGTAATGGAGTTAAGTCATCGATCAAGTTTATACACAGAAGTGATTACGCAAGCAGAGCAGCTACTACGAGATCTAATGAACATCCCGGATAATTACAAGGTGCTTTTCATTCAAGGTGGAGCATCACAGCAATTTGCAATGGTGCCAATGAATTTGTTGACAGGTAGCGGTAAAGTAGACATTGTTAACACAGGATCTTGGTCAAAAAAGGCGATAAAAGAAGCGAAAAAATATGGTCAAGTTCGGGTTATTGCTTCATCAGAAGATAAGAACTTTACTTACATTCCACATGTAGACCGCAGTATGTTTGATCCAGAAGCAGATTATGTGCATATCACGACAAATAATACAATTGAAGGTACGGCCTTTAGAGAAATTCCCGATACTGGTAAGGTGCCACTAGTTGCTGATATGTCTTCTAATATTTTATCAGAAGAAATCGATGTTTCTAAGTTCGGCTTAATTTATGCTGGAGCGCAGAAAAATATCGGTCCTGCTGGCTTAACGGTGGTTATTATTCGAGAAGATCTGATTGGCAAAGCAAGTGAAACTTGTCCAACTATGTTAGATTATAAAACGCATAGTAATAGTGGTTCTTTATACAACACACCACCAACCTTCGCGATTTATATGGCGAAACTAGTATTTGAGTGGTTAACAAATCGTGGTGGCATAGCAGCGATGGAGAAAATCAACGAAGAAAAGGCGAATCTTTTGTATGATTATATAGATGGGTCAGCTTTCTATGAGTCTCCGGTACAAAAAGATAGTCGTTCTATTATGACAATTCCATTTGTGATTCCTGCTCGTGATTTAGATGCAACATTCATCAGTCATGCCCAAGCTAATGGTCTTGAAACGTTAAAAGGCCATCGCTCCGTCGGGGGTATGCGTGCAAGTATTTACAATGCAATGCCAATAGAAGGTGTTCATGCACTTGTTGATTTTATGAAAGAATTTGAAGATCAGAACAGTTAAGTATTTTTACACAATTATCATGGAGGTTGTCACCACCGCTAAACTGGAGGCAACCTCTTGTTTATGCCAAGATCACAGGTTATATCCGAATTTAATTCAATAACTCCTTCAGTAATTATGCATCTTCCTTTTAGAAATTCAAGTAAACAAAGCCTAAAATAACATGGATTATTACTGAAGGACTGTAAAAAGGAGAGAACTTAGATGTCAATTAAAGGGTTGAATCACTTATTGTTTTCTGTTTCAGATTTAGATCAGTCTATAGATTTTTATCAGCATGTGTTTAATGCTAAGTTGCTAGTAAAGGGTAGAAGCACTGCTTATTTAGATTTGAATGGTTTGTGGATTGCACTAAATCTAGAAAAAGATATTCCACGCAATGAAATAAGAGAATCATATACACACATAGCTTTTTCTATTGAAGTATCAGAATTCAACACAATATACAATAATCTTAAAAAATTGCGTATTAATATTTTACCAGGTCGCTCTAGAGATGAAAAAGACAAGAAATCTATTTATTTTACAGATCCAGACGGGCATAAGTTTGAGTTTCATACAGGTACGTTGCATGATAGATTAGATTATTACAAGAAAGAAAAACTACATATGGAGTTTTTTGACTAAGGTTTAGATTAGGAGGGTAGAGTCCTGGCGAGTAATGATAATGGCATTTGCAGTCTTTTTCGGTATATTAGGTATTGTTTCAAAAATAAAAAGACGCCCAATTAAGGACGTCTCTGACGTATTTGAGGCGACAGACTGCACGCCACATCGTGCATTTTTGATGTCGTCGACTTACACAAATTAGCTCATCGCTCAAATAATATAGCATGAATTACGAAAAGAAACAATAGGGGAAGATTGGAAATTAATGTAGACGTCCATCCACATATCTCCCGTAGTCAGGAACAGCTATGCTGTCAAAATTGTTTGCTAACTTTTCTAAGCCGCGTGATAATTTTTCTCCAGATAATGCTGTTCCATGTCCTGTAACGGCAACGGAAGGTTTTAGTGCTTCTAATTTTCTAACGGATGCTTTTGCTGATTTCCAATCTGACGTTAGATACCTAGGAGGACCGCTAATCTCTTGTGCTTGTGTTAATACGCTGTATAGCGAATCTTGTTTAACCGTAACAAATGCATCTCCAGCTATTAATGTTTTATCCTTTTCTCTAAATAAAGATATATGACCAGGTGTGTGGCCGGGTGTGTGTATCCATTTATAGTCCGGCATATGTGGGATTGTGCCATCGTCTGGTATCGCGTTTAGATGGTGGCCTAAGTCAATTGGTTCATTTGGAAATAACGGAGATATTTTCGCTATAATACCACCTTCAACGGTAGGATCAGGTTCTGGATAACTCTCTTTACCTGTTAGGAAAGGCAGCTCTAGCTCATGTGCATAGACTGGTATGTTCCAATGGTCCACTAATTCAATAATTGCTCCTACATGATCAAAATGACCATGTGTTAAAATGATTGCTTTTGGCCGACAATTCGTACCAAATCGTTCTTCTGTAACAGATATAATTTTATCTGCCGATTTAGGCATTCCCGCATCAACTAAAACAAAATCCTCTGTTTCTGGGTTACCAACTAGAAAAACATTAACAATTTGAACGGTAAAGCTAAACAAATCCGGTAACACTTCTATTCCTACACCATTTCCTGCAGAAGTTGCAGGGATATATTTATAATCATCGCCATAATGCATCTCTTTACCCATCGCTTATCCTCCTACAAATATGATTTTATGTAGCTTCCCTCATGGTGGGTTTAGTATGTAACAATCAACTGTGCATAGATAAAATTCGAGATTGTAAAACGTGTGACAAACAAATGTGGTTTGGCTTATGATAAAAGAAGTTGAGCATCCTAGTCATTTCTTCAAAAATATATGATAAATAGAAAAGAGGCGGACATGGCAATCGAAAAAGTATCGGTTATTGGTTTAGGAGCATTAGGGATTTTATTCGGAAATCAGCTTTCTAAAAGAATCCCAAAACAAAATTTGAGCTTTATTGCGGACCGAGAGCGTGTTAATAAGTATCAAAGTGAAGGTATTTATTGTAACGATGAGCGTTGCGATTTTAATTTCGAAACACCTGATGAGGCTACCAGTCCAGCAGATTTAATCATAATTGCAGTCAAGTATAATGGACTTCAAAAAGCGTTGGATATGATTAAGCATCATGTTGGTGAAGACACGATTATCTTATCTGCATTGAATGGTATTTCAAGTGAAGAAATCATAGGACAGAGATATGGATTTGAAAAAGTTCTCTTTTGTGTAGCACAAGGAATGGATGCAGTTAAAGAAGGAAACAAACTTACATACAAGAATGCCGGAATGCTGTCTTTTGGAGAGCGTGAACCAAATATGATTTCAGAAAAGGTAGAGCGTGTAGCAGAATTTTTTGAGGAAATGGATTTTCCGTATGAACTGGAAACGCACATGTTAAAAAGGCAATGGGGAAAATTCATGCTCAATGTTGGCGTAAATCAAACGGTAGCTGTATATGAAAGTAATTATGCTGAAATACAAAAGCATGGGAAGGCAAGAGTCACGATGATTGCTGCTATGAGAGAAGTGATCCAGTTGTCTGAACAGGAAGGTATCTACCTAACAGAAGCAGATTTAGACTATTGGTTGGATATTCTAGCTACATTAAATCCAGATGGAAAACCATCGATGCGTCAGGATTTAGAGGCCAAACGGTACAGTGAAGTGCAATTATTTGCTGGGACGGTATTGGAGTTAGGAAAAAAGCACAGCATACCAACACCAATCAACCGAGAACTATATGAGAAAATTAAGCTGATAGAAAATCAATATTGAGATTTGTATCAAATAACATTTTGATGTAGAAAATAACGATAATTATAAGTGGAGGAGAGTGATTTCAGCGTGGAGACAACGATTAAATGGAATGATAAAATGAGTTTCTCAAGTATGACCCCTTCTGGCCATGAATTGCGAATGGATGCTTCAGCGGAGGTTGGAGGAGAAAATACTGGTCCTAGACCAACAGAATTACTATTAAATGCTGTCGCAGGCTGTACGGGAATTGATATCATTTCAATTTTACAGAAAATGCGCTTAGAACCGAAAAGCTTCCATATGGATGTAAAAGGAGAACGTGCTGAGGATCATCCAAAAAAATTCACAACAATTGCTATCCATTACGCTTTAGAGGGCGATTTAACAGAAGATAAAGTTATTCGAGCAATCCAACTATCCAAGGATAAATATTGTTCTGTCTCACATTCGTTGAGTGCTGAGATATCTGCTAGTTATTCAATCAATGGTGTGAAGGGCAAACAACAACTTTAATTATATATGTAGGCCAGAATCTTTGTTAGAGATTCTGGCTTTTATATTTCGGTCCTTTTTACAAATAAATAATAGTGCTCTTTTCTTAAAGCTAGTGCTTTTTATTACATATTTGAAGTAAACACCATCGTAGTTTGGCGAGTGCTTGACCCGCTCCGGAAATGCCCTTCGCTTTCCGCGTGGGGGGGGCTAGTGAGCCTCCTCGCCTTCGCGTTACGCCGCTTCTTAAGGACTACAGTCTAAACCCGTCCTTGTCGGACAACGCCTGCATGACCCTTGCCGGGCCTCAGGAGTCGAAGGGCATTTCCTCCGCTGTTAACTGGATTGCTCCTTACGTCGGGTGATTGGACCTCCAGGCAGTCGATCCTCGAAAATGAAAACCGCATTTTCTTCGTGCGGTGTAATTCGGGGAAGTTAATTCAATGTCCTGCGGGACAGCACGGGCTGAAGATCCACTAGAGAAGCGCTCTTTGGGACTGCGATTACTCGTCCCACCGAAAACATTTGCTTCTGAGTTAGCTGAAGCCGTGCCTGTTTAAAGAAAACCGCTTTAAACTAGCGAAAAGCGAAAGCGACTGCCTGGAGCGGAAATCACGAAGCACTACGTTACGACGCATTTTAGCTATTTTGCACAAAACAACAATCATTTGGAAAAAGCCTAATATAAAAACCTTCTTAATTATTTAGAATTATCGGTACTTTTTATAAAAGTAGTGATGCGTCGTATAATGTAGTATGATTTAAATTGCTTGGAAATGCGATAATACTACATAGTGCTTTTTTCCTGAATGTTGGAGGTTATGATCACAATGAAAAATGTCATTATAATAATTGGATCCTTTATTGTAGCGATCGGATTCAATTTCTTTCTTGTTCCATATGGGATCTTGAGCAGTGGAGTGAGTGGAATCGCCATTCTAATTGGGCTAATTACCCCATTGGACATTGGTTTGCTCAATTTAGTACTTAACATACCGCTTCTTATCTTAGGGTACTACAAACTAGGGAAGGTAATAACGATAAATACGATGACCTGTGTTATTTCCCTTTCCGTTTTTTTATATGCGTTGCCTATTGTGACAATCACAGATAATATTTTACTATCGACAATTTTCGGTGGGATTATTGGAGGAGCTGGGATTGGACTTATTTTAAAATTCTCTGGTTCATCAGGTGGATTAGATATTGTTGCCATTATTATTACAAGAATCAGCAATGTGAGTGTCGGTCTTCTGCTTACAGGTATGAATGGTGTGATTGTACTTATTTCTGGTGCTGTTTTCAATTGGGAGATTGCTCTGTACACGATGCTAGCGATTTATTTGACAGGTAAGATGATCGACACAATTCACACAAGCCACATTAAATTAACGCTTCAAATTGTGACTACAAATGGCGATATGATTAAAAATGAACTGCTTGATTCCATTTATCGAGGAATAACAATTATGGATGGATATGGTGGATACACAGGAGAGAAGAAGCAAATATTAATGATGGTTGTGACTCGTTATGAAACAATGCAAATTAAAAAAATTGTCCGCAATCATGATAAAAAGGCTTTTATTAATATTTATGAAACAGTAGAAGTTGATGGAGAATTCGCTAGGAATTAACTACTATTGAGGAAAGCGCAGTGCGCCAGTTTAGAAACGTAGCGACTGGAGCGAATGGACTGAGATAAAGGAATCATGCCCCTTCAAAATGCGTATGTCGACGTTGGACGACAAGTCCAGTTTTTAGTTGACCTTCCAGCAAACATGAATCGATGATGACTTATCGTAGGGGGATTCGTGAAGTCGCGTAGTTTCTGGCGCTCGAAGCTAGAAACTTGTACAAATTTATATCCTTTCGTACCTTATAATAAAATGAAAAACCCCTTGGTTAGGGGGGTTAACAGCATATTTCTTCTTTTTTCATATCTACTAATTCAGCATTATACACGCCAGAAAGAATCTTTGGCTGAAGATCTGTTATATATTCTTGAATATCTTTACGTTGTTTAGCAGTATCACTTAGTTTAAAGTAAACAAAACCATCTTCGCTATGAAGTACAGACAGGTTTATTTCCTCTCCAATTTTTGTAGTTGCTACTAATCTGCAATTCTTTCCTTTAGGTGCCATTTCAAATGAGATCGTAATCTCCTCCTAATTTTTTATAAGTAAATTGTCAATGTTACTGTAAGAAATTCTAACACAGAAAATTTAAATGCTGAAACATCAAAAATGCTACACAATCAAGGTATATGTTTATTTATCGTAATTAAGATTAAATAATGCTATTTTTCTTAGTAATGGTACTTAATGCTCTAATTGATTACCAGATTGTCTGTTCATACTTCGTATAGTGGCCAAATTAGAACAAATTATGGTTTCGCAAAAGAAACCTACAAGCTTTCTGATGAATGAATACGTAAATATTATATCGGAAGACGCACAAACAATGGACAATAATAGATGTGCGTTTATGCTTTATGAAAACAAGGACTATTATTAAACCACCAAGATATCTTGTATATTTGCTAGTTTATTGTAAAAAATACCCACAAAAAGGAGGTACTGAATATGGATGTGAAAAGAGCGCAACAAATTTCATCCCAGCCAACAATGGCCAGTGTAACGTATAATGGTGGGAAAATCTATATTGAGCATGTTGATCAGGATACAGGAAACGCCACTGTTCATCCTTTAGAAAATCCAGAAGTGAAGCAAAGTGTTTCCGTTAAAGAACTAGAAGAGCAATGATCAAAAAGAAACACCACTTCACGTAAGCGGTGTTTCTTTTTGCGTTTAAAGTTTTAAGGAATCATCATTAAGGTCAATTTTGCTTGTGTGAACCATACTACTCCCTTTTTTCAAGAAGAAAAAGGCGATAAGAAAGGTAAGTGCCGATCCGAAAAATAGCGCAGGATGTGTAAATAAATCCATTAACAGTCCTAACAGCCCTGGTGCAACAATTGAGGAAGCCATCGAAAACAAGTAATATAACCCCGTGAAAAAGCCAATTTTATCTTTTCCACCTAGATCAGCAACTAGAGGATAGGCTTGCACATTAATAAGTGCCCAGGCAATTCCACCAATAAATAGGACGATTTGTAGTACGAGTGTCTCATTTATTGAAGGCATAACACCTTGTAGTAAAGGAAGTAACGGTATTAAGATAAATATTAGTGGTAGCAAGATTAATCCAAGTAACATAATTGGTGCTTTACCACGTTTACTACCGATCAGACCTGCTGGTATCGCGAAAATAACAAAAGCTAAGCTGAAAAAGCCTAGTGTTAACCCAGCAGCACTTTCGTCCATTTTTAAATGTTCTACAGCATATGTTGTAAATTGGGCCTCTACACCTGCATAACCAATAAAGTAGAGAAATATAGCGATTAAAATGAACAGATGACCCCTAAATGCAGGCTGTTTTAGTTTGCTCAGTCCTTGGAAGAATGACTTTGATGCTTGCACTTCTTCTAATTCATCCTCAGAACTTCCTACATACGCAGGGTTTCGATCAACAGTAAAATAAAGAAAAATAAACGATAGAAATAAGATAAGTCCTGTAACGAGAAACGGATAAGATTGATCCATACCATACAAGGAGGATAAACAAAATAAAGCAACAATTGCTCCAACCCCTCCCATTAAATTAATGATCCCATTTGCCGTTGATCGTTTATCTATTGGTGTATGATCGGGCATAAGTGCAATAACTGGTGCGCGGTATATAGTCATGGCCAGTAAGAAAATAACGTCGACAGCTAGCAATGTCCACAATGTAATTTCTGCACTAAAAGGTAGCAATACAAAAAATAACGCAGCAAGAGGCATACCGACAGTAATGAAAGGTAGTCGCTTACCGATTGGGGTACTTATTTTATCAGACCAAGCACCGATAAATGGAATTAGAAGAACTGCAACTAAATTATCTAACCCCATAATCCCTCCTCGAATCGCTCTACTTTCTATGTATTCGCCGAGAATGAGTGGCATATAAGCGTTGTAAAACGTCCATGCAAGTGTTAAAGCAAAGAATCCGCTACCAATTGCAAAAATCTTACCGTAGGAAAAACCTTTAGTCTTTGTCAATTAATCATCTCCAATCCGTTTTCATAGAGAAATAACTCTGTATAAATCGTATAATGATATTCCATATTAACTATACGATTACTAGGGCCATAATTCCTTTATTATTTAAAAATTAATAGTGAACGGAGATTTAGTTAACCGAATTACAAACTATACCATGAATAAAACAATCGCAAGGATTAAAAATATGTAAAGGAGGGATTAGGCATGGTGCATATGAAAGCTCTTGTATTTAAATTTATAGCAAGTTTTGTGCTATTGTACATTGTTCTTGGTGTTTTTTATAATATGTCGTTTCTTAGTGTATTGCTCATTACTGCTGCTTTAGGAATCGTTACTTATATTGTAGGAGATTTGTTAATCTTATCGAAATCAAATAACTTTGTTGCTTTACTAGCAGACTTTGGATTAGCGTTTTTGATCATATATTTTTTTGCGGCAGATTTAGTGCGGTTTACAAATCCTCTTACCATGTCATTACTTGCTGCACTTGGTATAACTGCCTTTGAATTTTTCTTTCATAGCTATGTAGTAGCCAGTGTATATCAGGCAGAAAAACAAAATTTAATCCAAACCAATTTACGATTTCAAACGGAAACAGCAGAGGAAATTGAGCCTACTCAAACGGAAGATAGGAAGAAATAAGAAAGAACTTTTTGGTGTCCATTCTGCATATAGCGGGTGGGCACCTTCAGCTTTATGAATGCTATATTTTTAAATCCCGTAGGTTGATTTTTTTTATGTCTAGTGGTATTCTTTTTTTATTATAGATATTAAGAGTCTTTAATATCTTGTTTATTTATTAGGAGGTTGATTATGAGGTATTCAAACGCGACAAACTATGCCTTGCATACGATGGTTCATTTAATGCTGCAGACTGAGAGGAATTCAGTGGGAGTGCAGGAACTAGCTGATATGCAGCATCTTTCCCCGACGTACCTTTCTAAGATATTAACTAAGCTTACGAAAGCTGGTTTGATTGAGTCAACCCCTGGGGCGAAGGGAGGCTATAAAATTTCCAGAAAAAAACATGAAATATCGTTCTTGGATGTCATTCATGCAGTTGAAGGAGATACAAGCTTATTCGACTGCTCCATTCATCATGAGGGCTGCTTGATTGAGAATGTCATGAAGCAGGCAGAGGAAAATATGAAAGCTGAACTGGGGTCAAAGCTTTTGATCGATATTGCTACAGAGGCAGAATTCATACAGAAAGAAGAAAAAAGTTAAATTTATTTTTAAGGAGTGGATAAGATGATATTAGATTGTGCTGTGATTGGCGGAGGACCGGCTGGACTGAATGCTGCTTTAGTACTTGGAAGATCAAGACGTAAAACTATCCTGTTCGATGACAACAAACCGAGAAATGCGGTGACTTCCGAGTCTCACGGGTTTATCACAAGGGACGGTATACATCCACAGGAATTCAAAAAAATTGGCCAGGAAGAATTAAACAAGTACCCGGACGTGAGGATCGAAAAGCAGCGCGTGCATTGTATAAATAAAGAAAACTCCTTGTTCCAAGTGGAAACAGAAAATGGGAAAATTTATAGCGCGAAGAAAATCATTCTCGCAACCGGCTTTACAGAGATCCTTCCTGATATCCCACGTGTGAAAGAGTTCTATGGTAAGAGCCTGTTCAGCTGCCCTTTCTGTGATGGGTGGGAATTAAGGGATCGGCCGCTGGCAGTGATCGCAGATGGTGGAAAGGCGTTTCATATGGCGAAAATCGTATCCAACTGGACGAACGATTTAATTGTTTTTACAAACGGTAGTAAAGTACTTTCGCTGGAAGAACAAAAATTGCTCGAAAGCAAAGGCATTAGTATTAATGAAAAGAAAATCGCAACTTTCATTGGGCATGAGGGTATGTTGGAAAAAATCGAATTTGAAGATGAAACATCAGTGCCTCGTGAAGGAGGGTTTATAGCTGCGGAATGGAAACAGGCCGCTACTTTTGATTCTTCACTCGAATATAAATTAAACGAGCAGGGCGGAATTGAGACCGACAGCTGGCAACGCACAAATACAGAAGGGGTGTTTGCTTGTGGAGATACGCGAATTGCTGGCCCCTCCCAATTAATTATAGCGGCCGCAGAAGGCAGTATGGCTGCTATAGCTGTGAACGCAGCACTGATAGAAGAAAAATTTAACCTGGAGAAGCACGCCTAAACAGCTGCTAACAAAGGAGGATCTATATGCATCACGCACATGGCAATCATAGCAAAGGAAAGTTATCGTATTTAGAAAGTCCCCTACGAAGAAATGAATTTTCTCCGGAACAGTTGCTGAACATGATTCCTTTAAAAGAAACAGATAGCATGTTGGACTTTGGCGCCGGAACCGGATATTTTTCCATACCAGCGGCGAAAAGGATCAAGGGCAACGTATACGCGCTTGATATCGACGCTACAATGCTAGAAATAATAAAAGACAAAGCCTTGGTGGAACAGCTTACGAATATTGTCCCAGTGTATGGAAGTATGGATGCTCTTTCTTTACCTGATGGCTCTCTCGATTTAATCATTGCTTCTCTGGTATTACATGAAATTAAACCGCTAGCACCACTATTACAGCAAATGTATAATGTACTGAAAAAAGATGGTTATCTAATTTGTCTGGAACTTGAACCAAAAGGAAGTTCCGCGAAAGCACCGAGAATTACTGTGGAAGGAATGGAGCGGGAATTGATACAAGCAGGGTTTCTGGTAACAGAAAAAAAATTGCCAGCGGAATCTTTATACATGCTCGTTGCAGAGAAAGAGGATTAACAAATTATTTTTTCGTTTAATTAAGGATATTAAATGTCTGTAAAGTATATAATCATTTCACTATATATCAATTTTGTAGAGATGGTCATGCATAGTTGATTTGTCCGGCAAAAAGGCTATACCAAGATTGTAACGATTGAATATTGGACTATGATTGAAATGAAATTGAAAAAATATGTACTTGCTTATGGTATTATAGTTGAACCAAAAAAATAACGCTTGGATAAAAATCCAGCGCTATTTTTTTGGTTTCGTCAATTTCATAATATTGATTTTTAACCATTTTCATCCATATATAGTCGGAAATTAAAACGTCTCCGAACTATATATGGATGAAGATGGCTGTATAAGGTAATTATGAAATTGACTTGGTTGTTAAACTTTTAGTTATAGTGCTAAATTTAATTTGGTTTAGCTATTTTAGACATCGTTTTTTAAAAAATTTATATCGAACTACTTACTCTAAAAGGATTTTTCAAATAGTTCAATATACCTTATCCCCATTAAAAATCGAGTTTTTTACGATTACATAATCGACAGTGCGAATAGTTTCTAGCTTGTTCCCACCTGCATAGGAAATGGAAGATTGAAGATCTTGTTCCATCTCTGTCAACGTATCTTGCAGTGCACCTTTGTGTTCAACATGCATTTTCTTGCCTTCTACATTTTTCTTTTCGCCTTTTTGATATTCAGAAGCAGAACCAAAATATTCTTTGTATAACTTGCCATCTACTTCAATCGTTTCTCCTGGTGATTCTTCATGTCCGGCAAACAGCGATCCGATCATAACCATCGATGCACCAAATCTGACTGATTTAGCGATATCACCATGTGTGCGAATACCACCATCGGCAATAATTGGTTTACTTGCAGCTTTGGCACACCACCGAAGTGCTGCCAATTGCCAGCCGCCAGTTCCAAATCCAGTTTTGATTTTTGTAATGCAAACTTTACCAGGTCCGATACCTACTTTGGTAGCGTCAGCACCAGCGTGTTCTAATTCTCTTACTGCTTCAGGAGTACCAACATTTCCTGCAATAACAAAGCTCTCGGGTAAGTGCTTCTTAATGTGCTTAATCATCTCAATCACGGCATTAGAATGACCGTGCGCGATGTCGATTGTAATATATTCCGGTACAAGCTGATCTAAAGCTAGTTGTTCAATAAATTGATATTCTTCTTCTTTTACTCCAACACTAATGCTAGCAAATAATCCGCGTGCATGCATATCTTTCGTAAACGCATATCTTTTTTTCGGTTCAAAACGATGCATGATGTAGAAGTAATTATTTTCTGCTAAATAAAGCGCAATTTTTTCATCAATAATGGTTTGCATATTTGCAGGTACCACTGGCAACTTGAATGTACGACCGCCAAAGGTTACCGTTGTATCACATTCAGAGCGACTATTTACTATACATTTCGCTGGAATTAGTTGTATGTCTTCGTAATCAAAAGCATTTTCCATGGTTTACACCCCTAAACACGAATAATAATGAAAGGTTAAACATAAATGTTCGACCCTTTGGTACTTTACAACATTTTTTGTCTTATGTCAAAGGGTTTATATCATTATTTACGTACGGTTTTAAAAACATGATGAATTAACTGAGTAAGGAGCTGTATTGCTGTATAATACTCTTTGAGGGGATGGAAGATTGTGAATCATACGAAGCAGATTGAAAAGTTTTATATATATAATTATGCATGCAGTGAAGAGGAAGACCAATTGTGTCGATTGGAAATGCGTGCTTTATTTGGTGTGAATGCTGTATCCAAAGTTATGGAAAGCTCTCTGTGCGTTGATCCAAGTCGAAGTCCGTTTATTAGAGGCAGGCTGGACGTGATATTCCAGGGTAATAAAATAGATGAAATTTTTGACCAAGTAAAAGGTTTGCCAGATATAGCTGAAACGTTCAAGGTCGAATTTATAAAATTATCCACTAATGCTGAACAAGAACAAATTGAATATAGTGAACGTCTTAAGCTTGTACGTGCCGTTGGATCAATTGTAAAAGGTAAGGCAGATTTGCATAATCCAGAAAAAATATTTGGAATTTTGTTCCTGGAGGGGCGCTGGATATTTGGTGTTTACCACGAAAATAAAGCGATTTGGTTGCAGCATAAACAGAAGCCACATAGTTATTCAACAGCACTTAATACAAGGGTTGCTCGAGCAATCGTAAATATTGCTGTCCCTAATCCGATTGGAATCAAGGTAATAGATCCTTGCTGCGGAATTGGAACAGTATTGGTGGAAGCGTTGTCGATGGGTATTAAAATTACTGGTAGTGACATCAATCCACTTGTGATGAAGGGAGCACGGGAAAATATCGCACACTTTGGATTATCAGGGGAAGTCGCTTTAAAAGATATCCGAGAAATTTCTAGTAATTATGACGTAGCCATCATTGATTTGCCATATAATTTATGCTCGGTTATTACCATTGAAGAGCAACTAGAAATGCTTGAGTGTGCTCGGGAATTTGCAAGGAAAGTAGTGCTTGTCACGGTTGAGCAGATCGATTCAATTATCGATAAAGCTGGGTTTCAGATTACCGATCGTTGTGAACTGAAAAAACGAACATTTACAAGACAGGTTATTGTTTGTGAATGAACAATTTTATATTTCCTTGAACATAAGATGGTTAAATGACAAATCAGTGGTGAAAAATAAATAGGTACACATTGCATTATTTTTTCCATACCATCATAAAGGGGTTAATCATATGAATGTCAGGATTGAACTTGCTTATAAAACAACAAAAGGAACAGAAACATCCTTTAGCTCAGAGGAGATGCGCGCTGCAAAAGCAATATTAATTGCCGAAGATTTACTAAGAACTGGCCGTGCAAAGAACATAACATTCATTGATACTCACGATAATACATGGACGATGAAGGATCTAAAAAAATTTATGGAAGGCATTCAGACGGAGCCCCACCATATTACCGTATATTTTGACGGGGGATTTGACATTGCAACACGAGCATCTGGTTTAGGTTGCGTTATTTATTATGAGCAGAACGGAAAATTTTGGAGGCTACGCAAAAATGCATTAGTGGAGGAATTGGATACGAATAATGAAGTAGAATATGCAGCTCTTTATCTTGCTTTGCAAGAACTAGAAGGTTTAGGTGTACATCACTTACCTGTTACTATTATCGGTGATTCCCAGGTTGTAGTTAACCAATTAAATGGAGAATGGCCAGTATTTGAAGAGCAATTAAACACTTGGGCAGACCGTATCGAAAATATGCTACAGCGGTTAGGGATTACCCCTTCTTATAAACAAGTCTCACGAAAAAACAATCGGGAAGCTGACCAATTGGCTTCACAAGCACTTAAGAAAGTTTCTATTATGAGTACGATTGAATTGCCACATGAAGCATGACTATAGCTTGCGATGAAGTAAAGGAAACACCCCTATTGCTGATGTTTCCTTAAAATCACTCTTTATTTTGTAGGGGGAGACTAATCTTAAACGTCGTTCCACTGTTTGAACTGGATACTAATTCAATATTACCATGATGATTTTCAATAATACGTTGGATAATCGTTAAACCTAATCCTGTACCAATCTCTTTGTTTGTATAAAAGGGTTCAAAGATTGTATCTTGTATTTCTACTGGAATACCAGTGCCGTTGTCTTCAATGAATAATTCAAATGCACTGTTCGATTTATTTGAGTAAATCGTAATCGCACCTTTATTTTCCATTGCTTCGATACTATTTCTCACCAAGTTATATAAGACCTGTTTGATTTGCTTTATATCAAGTAATAAAGGTGTGCGCTCTAGTTTGATAGTAAACTGAATTTGTTGTTCGGCTGTTGGATATTGGTAAAAAGAGATTACTTCCTCTAGGATATCCTCTATATAAGCTTCTTCTAATACAGCTTGTCCAGGTTTTGCATGTGACAACATTTCATCAATAATAAAATTAATTCGATCAAATTCTTTTAACATTAATGGGAGGTGAAATCGATTTCGATCAGCTTCTGATAATGATCTTTCCATTAATCCAAAAAAACCTTGAATCGCCGTTAAAGGATTTCTAATTTCGTGTGCAGCTCCGGCTGTTAGCTCTCCAAGTACGGCCAGTTTCTCTAATTGATGTGTTCTTTGTTGTATAACCTCTGTTTCAGTGATATCAGTAAAGTTATAAATTCTACCAACTAGCTGATCCGATTGATTTTTCAGCTCTGAGTGTGAAACCAAAAGCGTTTGAGAATTTCCATCCTTATTGTAAGCAATCTTTACATTATAAAATACACCTTTTGATAACATGATGTTCCAAAATCTTTCATTTACTTGCGGTTCATCCTTGCTTGAAAGAATAGATTTTACTGTTTTACTATCAACATCTAATAGTTTCTCTGCATAGTCATTCAATGAGACCTCAAAAGTATCATCAATAAATGTGATTATACCGACCGGCAATGAATCTAATATTTGTGCGTTGTATTTTTTGTCATTTAACACTTTTTCGTATAAATAATAATACCGTTTAAAAATTATTGACAATAGTATCATGATTAATGTGAAAAGAATGACTCCAAAAATCGGTTGATTTTTTAATACAATTCCTAATGTCAGTGCCAATATGAGGGTAAGAATATAGGTAGACATTGTTTCCAAAAATATATTTTTTAATGTAATTAATGATTTATCCTTATAGACTATTATAAGGATGCAACCTACTAAAATAATGTTTATTAGAAAATAGTTGGTCAATGCAAGTATATACGCTAGTAACATATGCACATCTAATATCCCTATTTCTCCACCAAGAAAGATATATGAGTAGTAGGCACCACAGGTCATCATAACGTAAGTGGAGTAATTAAATAAATGCACCCACCATTTTAACTGGCGTTGATATAACATACTTAGGACCGTACTGCATATCAGCACCAATAGTGTCCATTGAAGTCCAAAAGCAAAAAGGGCAGCTAATATGAAAGTAGAATCTAAAGAGAATTGATTTCCCTTTGGTGGAAGAAGTAATCCAAAATGATTAGCAAGTACAACTGCAGTTATTAATAGTAAAAAAGGTATCCAATAGTTGATTTCCAATATTTCCATATAAATATTATGGGAAAATGAAATAAAAAATCCTATAGTAATTACGATAAAAATATAAAGGTTATGAATATTAAATAATGAATGTTTAGTCACAAGAATCACTCTTTTGTAATTTGTAAAAGCATATTGTCGCCATTAGGCTATTATAGATTATCATAAGCCAAATAACAATGAATGATCTTATATTGGGGACTTTTACTAGTCATTTAGTTCATGTAGCGAAATCAAAGTGCTGCTATTTTGTTGGATCCAATTAGAATTGAGCAGTCCCTAGAACTTTTGGTCATGTGACGTTGTGTATGCGATAGACTAAAAGGACCAATATATTCCAAAAAAATAGAGAAAAAGATGTTACGATTCTATGTTCATCACCCGATCATGACACCTTATAGTTTCAATTGATTTGGAATGTTAGAAGTGTTTTGTGAGAAGAAGTGTAAATGTTTGTGTGTGAAACAAATATGAGTAGTGGTATTAGATTTAAAGTTCAATTAGATTATTAATGAGACACTTAAATTCCTTAACTAATAGACCCAAAACAAATGATATTTCTTAACTATTTCAGCTAGGTGGATATTTATCAATTGGAGCAATTCTCTTGTGTACACCGATCGAACAGCTTCCTTTGCGTGTAACCTGGAAACGAATTGTTTAACGTTTTTTTCAATAAACACCAACAATTGATTATGTGTTAAAAATACATTTTGTTTACAGAAGACTTCAATTTTTTCTTTTAATTGATTAGCGAATTTAATTAATTGGATATCATCATTGCTAAAAAATTCTTCCCTTGTCATTTTATTCACCCCTACCTATATGTTAACTCAATGTAAACTTTATGTTAATTTATTGTAAATTATTCTAAGTTATTTCTCCTGAAATTGCATCTTTATGTAATTTAGTCGATTTCATAATACGGAATTGCAAATATTCACATTCGCCCGTAGGAGGATGAAAATAGTTTTTTGAGGTGCTAATGAAATTTGCTCAATTACGATAAAAGTGCAAGACTACATTTAATTTAATTAATTCCATTTCTAGTATCTATTTATATTCCATTTATTATTACAAATAAGCTATTCTAAATTTTTATGTGGATGATGGATGTTGGTTTACTTTATGTAAAATTGACTCAAGTGGTAAAATAGTAATTGAAAGGGTTTTCAATGGTGTGAATAAGTAAGAAGAAGTACGATGAATTTAGTTAGTCAAAAGAGGAGTTAATACAATTTTATAGAATAATATATTCTAAACATCTCAAGTTGTGAGAAATTTGAGTTTAATAATGTTGCATTTGTTAAATGGGATCCATATCTAAACAGTAATACGCCTGTCTTCTATTTCAATAGGAATAAGGATAGACGACGAAAATGTCATTCCATTAGCGCAATTTAGAATTATTCTTCTTTTTTAAACTGCAACTTAATCTCTTTAAATAATTAAGGAGCGATAAATATGATCAGGGCGGTTTTATTTGATTTAGATGGTACTTTATTAGATAGAGATGCATCAGTGAAAGCATTTATCGAAGAACAGTATAGTCGATTAAGCAGGTGGATAGGTCACGTGCCAAAGGAAGTCTATACAACTAAATTCGTCGAACTTGACGATCACGGTTATGTATGGAAGGACAAAGTATACCATCAGCTCATTCAGGAGTTTAATATAATTGACCTAACAAAAGAAGATCTACTTGACGATTATTTAAATCATTTTAAAAATTGTTGTGTACCGTTTCCTAACCTTCATTCTATGTTAGAGGAATTCAAAAAAAAACAATATTTGCTAGGTATGATTACTAATGGAAAAGGTAAGTTCCAAATGGATAATATCAAAGCTTTAGAGATTGAGCGTTATTTTAATGCAATATTAATATCAGAATGGGAAGGAATTAAAAAGCCTGATCCAAAAATATTTACAAGAGCCTTACAGCTTTTAAATGTTACTGCTGAAGAATGTGTATTTGTCGGTGATCATCCTTTAAATGACATAAAAGCGCCAATAGAAATTGGAATGAAAGCAATTTTAAAGAAGAGCATTCATTTAAATGATAATAAAGCAGATGCAGTCGTTGATGATTTAGCAACATTACCTACAATTGTCGAAAATCTATAGTGTAGAGGAGGAAGCTGTATGACTGTTCCGAAGCACATAATCTCAGCTGCAACGATTGTTATAAATGATGATCATGAAATCTTATTAATTAGGGGACCCCGCAGAGGATGGGAAATGCCGGGCGGACAAGTAGAAGAAGGTGAATCATTAACAGATGCAGCCGCAAGGGAAACGAAGGAAGAAGCAGGTATAGATATTGAAATATTAAGGTTTTGTGGAGTATTTCAGAATATCAATCATTCTATATGTAATCATCTTTTCTTAGCAAAACCAATTGGTGGAACAATGGCAACTAGTGCCGAAAGTTTGGAAGTCGGATTCTTTCCGGTAAACAAAGGGTTGGAGATGGTAACATGGAAGAATTTCAGACAAAGAATTGAGTATTGTTTAAGTGAGAAACATCAGCCATTTATTATTGAATTTTAATGTTTTCGGAATATATAAAAGATCGCTAGAATTATTTACTTAATTTTTAGCGTTTGATAATATCATACATAGAATACCTATATACTTTAAAATCTTTGTATAAGGAGTCGAATGCTATGATAAGACATGTGAATATGTGGTCGTTTTTCTTAGCTTTATTCTGCTTAACATTATCGTGCTATTCCTTCTATTCGCTGATCAATCATACATGGGTAATAGTGCCTTCAAATCTCGTCATCTTGTTTCTGACCATCATTGCTCTTATCTTTGGTCTACTCGGTTTTAAGATACGTACTACTTTAATTACGAAAATAAGAAGTTGGTTAACTGTGATTATGTCATCGTTTCTGATTATTGTTCTTTTTATGGCACTTATGTTTGCCTCTATGTTCTCTGTAGACAGACAACTTATTAAAACAACACAATCCCCTGATGAAGGATATACGATCGATCTATACATAGCAAATGGAGGGGCTACGACTGTTCCATACATACTAGGTGAATTAAATGGCCCACTTTGGTTTAAGAGGAAAATCTATATGGAGGATGCTATTGATGATGTGAAAGTCGAATGGAAAGATAATGTTACAGTTTTGATAAATAACCATAAATTGAATATCAATAAAGGTGATGAATACTTCAATTAACCTATGGATGTTTTTTGATTTTTAATAACTGATACTTAGGTTAACAATGTTACTAAATTGGGTTACAATATTAACGTTCCTATACGATCTATCTATAATACTAGGGCATTAATTATTAATTGGAGGAATAATTTTGAAAACACGATTATTTTTAATAATAGGGACACTCATAGGGATATTACTAATAGGCGCGACACTAGTAAACGTATTACTAGAAAAAGACGGTCAAGCTAAAGATGTAACAGAAAATATAACAGAAACTGGTATCCAGTTGTCAATTGGATCTCTACAAGGTGATTATTCAATCGAAATCGAGCTGAACAAAGAGGGCCCGATATCGTTACCCTATGAAGCATTGATTCTGGAGGGAGAGGTATCGATGCTAATGGAAAGTTCGGAAGAGGTAGTATGGAGAAAAACGATTTCTCCACTTTCGAAGGGTAATATTGAATTTAATGCTACACCAGGCAATTATAAAATAATAATTTCTGCAGAAGAAGAAGCAAAGAATATAAAGGTGGGAATATATCGGTAAAGGAGTAGGTCAAGTTCTACTCCTTCTTCTAGCTAGCTTACATTCATGCTTATAAAAATGTTGGTTAGAAGAGTACATACATCATAATATACAGACAAGATAATTACCTAACTTCTATTTAAAAGCTTGATGATTTTGATTTAACCATTTAAAAAAATTAGTAAACCAGTAGGCTAATATGGCAATGGATAGGTCAAGCAAAAATAAATGAAGGAGATTCATGCCATTGTAAAGTATTAGTAACTCAAATTGCTGCCATATCCAAGCCATACCGGCAACAATAATTGCTGTTATAAAAGTGACAAAATAAAAATTCTTTTGATTATTTATTGCGATTTGGTATGCGAGCATAAAAGTTACTGGGACTAGTGAACCATCAACAGGAATGCTAACGGGTATGTAAGGTATCATTAAATAAGGGTGATCCCAATAATTAAACCGTGAAAGAAACACATCTATATAAACAAACATAACGTGGAAGGTGTAACCATAGAAAGCAATTTGAAAAATCTTTTTCTTATCAACAAATACGAGCGTGATGACCAAGGGTATCAGAAAAAAAGCAATATTAACCCAAAATTGCCATGTGCTAAAGTTACTAAACCTATGCCAGTGCTCCAAAATTAAATCCATCAGTTGTATGTCCAACGTATCGATTTCTTTTAATAATCGCTCTTGTGTCATAGTAACCACTCCTCTATACCAAAATTGTTTGCATTCTCTTCCGATCTTATACTGTTATAGCGACAAAATAAGATGTTCGAAAAACTTGTTCATGTGTTTTTGTATGTAATACTATAAAATGAAACCTAAATCATATTAAGATCGACTAATCAAATGGTATAGTAATAATTAGTAAGATTCTGATACCGAACTCTCCCGAACGGTATGGTACAATTAAATCCTCATGAAGGAGGGAGTTTCATGGATCCGTTTGATATTATTGGGAATTTACATAACATTAAGCCTGTTTACCAACCAATTATAAGTGCTATCAAGCATAATGTGATAGGTTATGAAGTTCTGGGGCGCGTGTATGATGGCAATGAATGGATAAGTCTGGGCCCTTTTTTTCATGATTCTGATGTACCTGAGGAATTTAAAGTGGACGTAGATCAGCATTTGTTGCATATTGCACTTTCGGAAATGCTGGAGTCTGATAAACAAGGACTCTTGTTTATTAATCGAAATGCTCAGCAAATGATGGTTAATGATGGGGAAGACCTATTACAAACCTTGATTAGTTATGAACAAAAGGGATTTTCATTGGACCGTATTGTCCTTGAGGTTACAGAGCATGACTTCGATGAGGATTTTGAAATGTTAAGCCATTTACTTCTCTATTATAAAACATACGGTATCCAAATTGCCGTAGATCATGTAGGAGCAAAAAGCTCTAACATTGACAGAATTAGACAGATTGAACCTCATATTCTAAAGATAGACACGCGAATTATTCGAAATTATAATGCAGATGGTTTTCAGGATGTTATGTATTCGTTATCTATGCTAGCACGTCGGATTGGCGCTGCATTGTTGTTTGAAAATATTGAGGATGATTTTCAACTTCAATTTGCCTGGAAACATGGTGGGCGTTATTATCAAGGCTTTTTCCTAGCAAAGCCAGATTTTGCTTTGACCAATGATGACGCTCTACTCGTCAATGTTGGTGAAAAAGTTGATGCTTATATTCAACGGGAAAAGGGATTAATTGAACAAAGACTAACTTATATCTTGTCATGGCAAAATAAACTAAAAGGATTACTTCCTCAATGGGATGGACCAAGAAAAGTGGATGCATTTATCGAACTTGTAACGGGTCAATTCGATCAAGAAAGCTTTCGTATCTATGTTTGTAACAGCGACGGACAGCAAGTGTCTTCCAACTTTCGAAAACGAGCAGATACATGGGAAGTTGAGCATGATAAAAAAGGATCGAACTGGGCATTCCGTCCATATTTTTTGGAAAACATGGTGCAAATGAGAACATGGAGCAGAGGGATATTGTCTGATATCTATTCTGATATTGAAACTAGAGAAATGATACGAACATTTAGTTTTCCATTAACAGATCAGCATTTTTTGTTTATTGACATAAGGTACGCATTTATTTATGATAACGAATGTTTACTGATTTGAAATTTCGGGAGGTGCAATTTGCAGCCTCCCGCTTCTTATACTTACATTCAGAAAATAGTTAGTGGTGCTAACAAGAATGCTGTAAAATAAACATTTCTCAATCAAATAAATCTGCCCTTGATAACAAGAGTATAGGAGGGGCATGTAAATGAATTTATCAATAAATCGAAAAACTATTATCGAGCAATGTGGCACGGCGTCCTTTCATAAGGGGCAAGCTTTATATAACTCGGAAAAAGTTTCATTTCAACAGTACAGTTCAGATGGTTGTCTAGCTACGGTTTATGGAGGTGAAACATTCCATGTCGTAATCGAAGTAGGTATGAATGGGAAAATTAGCTCCCAATGTAGCTGTCCAACCTTGGCAAGTTATCCTAAGGACTGTCAACATATTGCTGCTGTTTTTATAGCTATACAACATAATACGGAGGCTTCTAGTAAGCTCACAGATGGCTTGCTTTCTTTATTTCAGGAGCCGAAAACAAGATCATCTAGCCACCAGCCTCACTTCGAAAACAGAAACGTGATTAATACCACGTTTAGGTGTATGTCTCTTTGGTCAGACGAGCAAGAATATATATTTGGTATTGAAGTGAAAATAGGATCACACATAGTATCAAATATTAGAGACTTTTTAGAGCGAATGAAAGAGGGACGTCCAATTGTTGCTTCAAGTGATTTCACATTCGATTTTAATGATCACTGCTTCACTAGAGAAGTGGATGAAATTATCCAACAGTTAATAGAAATGATTGATGATGACAAGTTCGGACAATCTAATTTGGAAATAGCTAATCATCTACTACTTATTTCACCATCTGCTTGGAAGAAGCTGCTGCCTTTACTTACAAACGTATCCTACGTTGAGTGGCAGATAGAGGGACGAGTGATAAGCAATGTCCATGTGTCTGAGGAATTGTTACCATTAAAGTTTAAATTGGAAGAAACTGATGGCTATCAATTGAAGGTTACAGGGTTAGATAAGATGCTTGTTCTTAGTTCCTATCATTCTGTAATATATGAAGGAAAAGTAACTATATTAACTCATCATGACTGTAAACGTCTTTCTGAACTTAAAAGAATGCTTGCTGCGTCTCATACGAATCAAATTCCGATTCCAAGAAATCAGATCGATCTGTTTTTAGAAAAAGTTGTACCGGGATTAAAACAATTAGGATCAGTCCATATTGCTGATAATCTTCACAAGCAATTTGTTAAAACACCTCTCGTAGCTAAATTATATTTGGATCGTGTCAAAGATCGGCTGCTTGCTGCGCTTGAATTCCACTATGAAAATATCGTAATCAACCCACTGGAAGATGAGAAACCGAGCCTTAGTCATCTGCTTATTCGGGATGTGGATAAAGAGGATAAGATTCTGCAAATGATGGACGATAGTCTGTTTACTAAAACAGAAAGTGGTTATTTTATGCATAATGAAGAGCTAGAGTTTGATTTTCTAAATTATGTAGTCCCAAAAATACAAATGCTAACACAAATTTATACGACTACAGCTGTGAGAAACCGAGTAATTAAGGAGAATATATATCCTAAAATACGTGTAAAAGTAAAAAAGGAACGGACAAATTGGCTTGAATTCAAATTTGAAATGAAAGATATCCCTGAAGATCAAATCCGAGAACTTTTGGTCGCGTTAGAAGAGAAAAGAAAGTACTATCGCTTGCGAAGTGGATCTTTATTATCGTTAGAGAGTAAAGAATTCACAGAGATTGGACGTTTTCTTAATAACCTACCTGAGAGAAGCGGAGGTCTGGAAAATGGATTGGCCCTTCCTTTGGAAAAGAGTATGGAATTGCTTGATACAATTGAGTCTAATCACACCTTTATAACGGACGAGAGTTTTCGACAGTTTTCAGAAAAGATAAGCAATCCTGGCAGCCAAGTATTTCAGGTCCCTAAGGAATTAATCTCAGTATTACGAAGCTATCAAAAGCAAGGTTTTCAATGGATGAAAACGTTGGCGGACTTTGGGTTTGGTGGGATTCTGGCTGATGATATGGGACTCGGTAAAACGGTCCAGAGTATCGCTTATATTTTGTCTGAAGTAGATCATATTCGTCAACATAATCTTCCGGTGTTAGTTGTTTGTCCTTCATCCGTTACGTATAACTGGCAGCGTGAAATGAAGAAGTTTGCACCAGGTTTACACAGTGTGGTTATTGCTGGTAGTAAACAAGACAGGGTAAAACAACAAAATCAAGTTTCGCAAACTGATGTTGTTATCACATCGTATCCGATCTTGCGGAGGGATTACCAATGGTTTGAAAAACAGCTATTTCATACGGTATTTTTTGATGAAGCTCAGGCCTTTAAAAATCCACTTACGCAAACGGCTAGAGCAGTGAAACGGATTCAATCTGAACATTTTTTTGCGCTAACAGGTACACCGGTTGAAAATTCACTAGAAGAGCTATGGTCCATTTTTCATGTTGTCTTTCCTACCTTATTTGGAGGATTACGGGATTATAGTATGCTTTCCAAGCAAACGATTGTCCGACGAATTCAACCGTTCTTAATGCGTAGAATGAAAGAGGATGTACTAACAGAGCTTCCGGAGAAGAGGACCTCTATGAAATTGGTTGAATTAGTTCCAGAGCAGAAGAAGCTGTATGCTGCATATTTGGCAAAGTTAAGGCATGACACTTTAAAGCATCTCGATAAAGATACATTTCGTAAAAATAAAATTAGAATTTTAGCAGGATTAACTCGTTTGCGTCAGATATGTTGCCACCCGAGTCTGTTTGTTGATAGCTATAATGATAGGTCTGCAAAATTCGAACTTCTAATGGAAATGCTAGAAGAAGCAAGGATTTCTGGAAGAAGAGTGCTGATTTTTTCGCAATTTACGAAAATGCTCGGTTTAATTGGTGGAGAATTAGCTTATAAAGGATTACCTTTTTTCTATCTAGACGGGCAGACCCCTTCAGAAACTAGAATTGATATTTGTGAGCGATTTAACGAAGGTGATCGTAATATATTTCTGATTTCGATGAAAGCGGGAGGGACAGGTCTTAATTTAACGGGTGCAGATACAGTTATTTTTTATGATAGCTGGTGGAATCCTGCTGTTGAAGAGCAGGCAGCAGACCGAGCTTATCGAATGGGTCAGCAAAATGATGTAGATGTGATTAAATTAGTTGCACATGGGACAATTGAAGAGAAAATGAATGAACTGCAAGAGAAAAAACGTCATTTAATAAAAGAGATTATCGACCCAGAAGAACAAGCATCCTCTAGCCTCACAGAGGAGGATATTCGGGAAATTTTGACGCTGCATACTTAGTATAATGTCCCCGTAGCTCATGCTATGGGGCATTATTTTACAACAGAAAATTAATTGTGCTGAAATAGCAACGTAAAAAGTAGACGTCTGCATAAGTAATCGGGGATCAACTGCGTCGATTAAATGATTGGCGGACAATATTTCCCTCAAATCGCTTTTAATAATCTAATAGTTGTTTTTGAGCACTTGTAGGGAACATTTTAAAATCAGCGTATGAAAGCAGATGATTTAATAATTCATAGTTGTTGCGTTATACTATCTTAATAATAATATAAGAGGAGAATACTAACATGGTGGAACAAACATTCACAGTAATAGATCCTTTAGGCATACATGCAAGACCAGCAACAGTTCTGATACAAATTGCAAATCGATATAGTTCCCACATTAATTTAGAATTTAATAATAAAACCGCAAATCTAAAATCGATTATGGGTGTCATGTCTTTAGGAATTGAAAAAGACGATTCATTCAAACTTCTTATAGAAGGAAATGATGAACAAAGCGCGTATGATGCGTTAGAGCAAACTCTACATAAAGAAGGCTTGGCACAACCTGCTAGTTGAAAAAAATGATTGCATCAAGAATTATGGATGCAATCGTTTTTTATTATCGTGAGGAGAGATTGAATGGTTAGATTATCTTTTACATGAAGGTTAGGTTTTTCAGTATATGAGGAAAACGATTCTGGAACTATGGGGTAATCCGGAAGTGACTTAATTGAACCACTCCCTTGCTTGATCATGATTCTCCAAATCTGGCATTTCATTACTAATCGATGTTACTTGCAAACGCTATAAGAAATCTCTCTTTCCCCGAGTGCATCTCTCTTCTTTGTAATCATTCGTAATAGAAACAGGATAAACACCGAAACTTAGGTTAACACGCTTTAGGCTCCTGATAATATACTATCCTAATCACATTTTATCAGGAAGGGGAGTATACAATGATTCAACTATCAGGGGCATCTTATCAGCAAAACGATAATTGGTCGCCGGGAAGCGTAGAACTCATGATTGTGCAAGAGATGAATCAGTCTCCGGTTGTCTACAACTTTTCGTCTTTAAATGAGTTATCACAGGAAATACAGCTGCGAAAACAAATTTTAATAAGTGCAAGTAAACTCCATATGAGTAATGCTAAGTTTTCAGTGTTTGCTAAATCTTACTGTAATTCAGCTTATTGGGAACGCACAACAAAAGGTGGATTTCGACTTCGTGAGGGGATAAGTCCATCCGCAGCAATTCAAGATATTTATACCAATAGTGATCAGTATGGATTTGAATGTGCAACCGCTATGCTTATCATTTTTTATCATGCGATACTTACACTTGTGGGTGAGGAATTATTTAATCAGTTATTTGAAAATATTTATTTATACAGTTGGCATGCGGATGCTGATCTTGGCCTAGAATTAATCGAGACTGAATATTTTTTGCCTGGTGATGTTGTCTATTTTAAAAACCCTGATGTTAGTCCTCAAACACCTTATTGGAGAGGCGAAAATGCGGTTGTTATGGGAAATGGTAAATTCTTTGGTCATGGAATTGGTGTGTTAACTGCTGACGAAATGATAAATTCGCTTAATATAAGGCGAAGGACTGGATCAAATCAGTCAGCGTTCTTAACGAACACAGTGACAAGACCTACAATGAAGGCATTTTCGAATTTCCAACGTGCTTTTGTAAAAAAACAAGCACTAACTGTTGTTCATCATAATATAGATTCGATTTCACTTTTTTATTATAGCCAGTTATTAAAGGGTATACAGGAAAATTAAGTGAATGGTTATTCTTCATAAAAAAGCCCGTTCCAAAAGAAGCGAATGATTTGCACAGCTGTTTCCTCTGTAGATGAAAAGATTCGCTTATGATCTGCGTTTTTGTAATTACCAACTTTTAATAGTGAAGCGTAGGTGTGTGCTGCAAATGTAGGGTTAATATTACTGATTTCTCCGTCTTTTATTTCTCGAATGAAGGCATCTTCTAATGCAGCATACATCTGTTGCTCTGCTTCTTGTATTTTTTTAGTTTGTTGCTCCGTTAACACATGTTTCGCTTCTCTCATGAAACTGTCTAAATCCATGTCTACAGTAGCATTTAAGTGTGCTGCTGCTACGTTTAATAAGCGTGTCTTTAGTGGTAGTTCATCCTCTAACATGGTTTGCATTTGTTTCCGTATCCAAACCATCATTTGTACCATAGTTTCTGTGAATAAAGCTGCTTTACTTTCATAATAATAGTAGACAGTTGCTTTTGTAACGTTACACTTTTTTGCAACTTCATCAACCGATACCTCTTTGTAGCCATTCGCTAGGAAAAGCGCTGTAGCAGCGTGCAGAATTTTTTCATTCGTAGGTTGTTTTTGTTCACTAGCTCGAGGTCGACCTAGTGCTTTTGGGTGTCTGTCTTTCATCCTCGTTCGCTCCTCGCCTAATCATTGCACTGTTATTATATCATATAAGCAATAATTGTTGATAATTAACTAACCAGTATATATAATTAATTCAGCGTCACTTGATACAGTCGTAGTTGAAGGAGAGGAGTGAAGTGATGAAAGGCTTGGATAGTTGGGAGAAGGTAGTAGCTGGTTCAAAAAGTAGATGGATTAGTTTAGTATTTTGGGTAGCGATGGTTGCAATTCTATCGGCAGTCTTGCCTTCTGTAGGAGATGTGGAACCTGGATCTAATGATTTATTGCCAGAAGATGCGATGTCTGTAGAAGCATCGAAAATTTCTGATGAACAATTTCCTAATGATAGCGGTGTTCCTTTATTAATTATTTGGAATCGCTCAGAGGGATTAACAGAATCAGATTATGAGGCGGTTCAAAGCCTGTATAAAGGGCTTATAGAAGAGCCATTAGTTGAACAAACAATGGTACCACCATTTGATCAGATTCCAGTCCAGGCACTCATGCAATCCGCATCCAGTGATGGGGAGGCGCTAACCACGCCAGTGTTTTTTGATAAAACTGCATTAACCGGAGATTTACAGCTAGCATTAGAAGAGCTAGAACAAAGGATCAATAAGCTCACAGAAAACGGACCAGTCAGCAACCAGTTAGAGAGTGATGGTTTGCATATTCGTTTTACAGGTCCAGTTGGTATTCAGACCGATGCAGTTTCGTTATTTTCTCAAGCTGATGTGACATTACTTATCGCAACTGTATTACTCGTATTAATATTATTAATATTGCTTTATCGTTCACCATTATTAGCAATCGTACCACTAATTGGCGTCGGATTTGCATATGGCATCATTAATCCAGTGTTAGGATTAATGGCGAGCAACGGATGGATTGTCGTCGATGATCAGGCAATTTCGATTATGACGGTGCTTTTATTTGGTGCAGGAACGGATTATTGTTTATTCCTTATTTCGCGCTATCGAGACGAATTGCAATTAGAACCAAATAAATACAAAGCATTGCAGCTAGCTATATCCAATTCTGGCGGTGCGATTATGATGAGTGCTTTGACGACGGTCTTAGGGTTGTTAACCTTATCACTTGCTCAATACGCCTCTTATGATCGTTTCGCAATTCCGTTTAGCTTAGCGATATTCATAATGGCAATTGCAGTAATGACACTGTTACCCGCAATCCTTGCTTTACTTGGACGTGCAGCGTTTTTCCCGTTCATTCCAAGAACAGAGAAAATGACCAAAGAACTAGAGAAAAAGAAAGGCAAGCCTATCCGTCGGTCGAAACAAAGAAGTCGTTTTAGCGAATTAACTGGTAAATTAGTGACAGAGAAACCATGGCAAATAATAATTGTATGTATAGTGCTGTTAGGTGGATTAGCATTGTTTACCATAAAAATAGATTATACGTATGGTGTACTTGACTCATTTCCAGAAGATATGCCATCACGTGAAGGCTTCACTATCATCGCGGACCATTACCCTCCAGGTGAAATAGCACCTGTCCAGGTGATAGTCGATACAGATGGTACAGAAGTTAATATCCAGGAGAGTCTTGCTGCTTTAACAAATGTGGAAAGCGTAAGCGATCCAAGAACTGGGGAGGTCGATTCTGATTTAATACAGTACAGTCTGACATTATCTATTGACCCTTACTCGGCAGATGCAGTGGCAGAAATTCCGAAAATAAAAGAGGCTGTTACGAACATACTTGAGCAATCCGGTATAAGTGATGCTTCAGAGCAAGTGTGGATTGGCGGGGAAACAGCTACACTTTATGAAACAGAAAAAATTACTAGCCGTGACCAAGACATCATTCGCCCTATAATACTTATCATTATAGCTATATTATTATTGCTCTATTTACGATCAATCGTTGCTATGATTTATCTGCTTATTACTGTGGTATTATCGTATTTCTCTGCATTGGGTCTAGGTTGGTTACTCATTCATTACGGTATGGGTGCCCCTGCGATGCAAGGTTTAATTCCACTGTATGCATTTGTATTTTTAGTCGCGCTTGGCGGTGATTATAACATATTTATGATCTCAAGAATTTGGAAAAACAGACGAAAGATGCCGTTGAAAAAAGCAATTGCTGAAGGTGTCGGCGAAACGAGTAGTGTGATATCATCTGCTGGTTTAATTTTAGCAGGAACTTTCTCGGTGTTAGCGGTTCTGCCCTTACAAGTACTTGTTCAATTTGGTACAGTAACCGCAATAGGCGTATTATTGGATACATTTATTGTTAGACCTTTACTCGTACCAGCAATAACAATGGTACTTGGCAGATTTGCTTTCTGGCCAGGTAAACTGTCAAAAGAAGAAGATTACGAACAAGAGCGGGGATAAAATAGATAAACAAAACGGGAGGTGCATGTGCACTTCCCGTTTTTATAAGAATCAATAAACGTGCGTGGGAAATTGACTATTTAGGCTAAGCTATTTACCTTCGAACTAGTATCTTTATCAATTTGAGATGTATCAAATTGCTCTAATCCTACATATGCTGCGTCAATTTCCTTCACAATAGGTAAACCTCTTAAATCTTTATTAAAGAATAACCAGTATATGGGCACTACTGCGATGCCGAGTGCAGTGCATCCAAATACGAGTTGGCTGCCAATGAGTTCAGTCATTGTACCGCCGATCAATGATCCGACCGGCATTGCCACGGTGTTCACACTCATTAACACAGAAAATACTCTTCCTAACAAATGATCTGGAACTACAGATTGCATAAGTGCTGCAAAAATAACATTCGTCATACCGATAGGAATCCAAGCCATTCCAAAAAGCGCAATACTTACAGCAGTCCATGGAACGATAGAAGATACGAACCAAAAGCAAGATCCGAACAGAAAAGAAATGATGGCAAACTTACCTAACGGAAATTTTTCAACCCAAGAAGCCGTTAATGCTCCTAGCAAAGACCCAGCAGACAATGCTGCTAAGTAATAACCATAAATGTGTGAACCGCCTAACGTGTCACCGAGTACAGGTAAAACGGCAATTGTAGCACCAATTGCGAAGTTTGCAACAACACTACCGAATACTATTTTTTCAATTAAACTACCACGAATAAAAGATACTCCTTCTTTAATTTCTCCAACGTAAGCTTTCATCGTTTCTTTTATGGGTCTCTTTTGCTTGGATTTTTGCTGCTTCTTTTTTTGTGGAATATTTAAAGATAAAAATAACAAAGCGGCAGCGAGAAATGTAATCGAGTCAATAATGTATAAAGAAACTGCACCGACCGCAGCTACAAGAATACCAGCAAGTGCATTAAATGTTAAATCTACACCTTGATAAGCAAACGAAAAGGCAGAGTTTCCCTTTACGAGCTCATCCTTTGATAAAATTTTTGGTAACGCTGCTGATTGTGCGGGGTAAGCAATTTGGTTTACTAATGTTGCTAGCGGCATAACCGTTAGCACGACTGCCACATTCAATAAATCTAGAAAATGAAAAATAGGAATGATAATAATAAGGATAAATTCAATAAGCTGGGATACGACTAATGTCCATTTTAATGACCAACGATCTACAAACGGCCCAGCCAAAAATTGAAGTGATTGTGGGAGGAGGGTTAAAAAACCAGCTAATCCTGTATAAAAAGCAGAACCACCTAATTCATACACGAGCCACATGGCTGCCACTGCATAAAGGCTGTCTCCTGCATTGGATACTAATCTACCTAAAAATAAGAATGAAAAGTTTTTGTTTTTAAATACGTTTAACATGATCCGCACTCCTTTATCTCTTTGATAATTCTAGTATAAAGAGGAGTTGTGCGTAGCTAAACATACTAGGACTGTAAATCGAGTCCGTCTAAGGTCTGATTTACAAAGAAAAAAACATCCTTAACGATTCATGTTAAGGATGTTTCTTTACGTGACTATTTGCGTCTAAAACCTTCTTGTTCTAAGTAAGAAGCTGCTCCACTATATGTTGGGAATGTGCCGTCCAGCATGTCTCCTGCATAGACGTTCCATAAATCAAAATCGTGGAATATTGTAAGAATTTGTTGATCAGCGTTTATCCAATCTTCTTCAAAATTATCCTCTGAGAGCGACGCAATCGATTCTGCTATAACTTTGCGAAGCTGTTCTTCCGTGAAATCACGGATATTTACCATACCTTTATCATCGATGGAATATTTCTCTTCAATCATTTCGGCGTAAACATAGCCGTTTCCATTCGGATGTAAGTGGTATACGACAGTTACTTTATCATAAATACTCTCTTGATAATGAAAATTGACTCGTCCAAGAGACACCTCTTTGCGTTGTAATTCAGGAAAAGATTCAATAATAGCAAGTTTTTCTTCAAATGTAAGCATAGTACCTCCAAAGGTTGTTAATATTTCGTCCATATTATACCACTTTATAGTTGATACATACCAATTCAATAGATTGTAGCTAGAAATAAAAAAATATTGCTTATTATGTCACGATGCGATATAGTCGAGATGTGACATAATAGATCTATGAAAATAGGTGAGAACAGTGAAAAGTGAAAAAATATTAAAATCTTATATCCCAATGACGGAAACGGCATTTTACATTCTTCTGTCTTTAACAGAGCCACGACATGGATACGGGATAATCAAACATGTTGAACATATAACGAATAATCGAATTAAATTAGGATCTGGAACGGTATATGGGACGCTAACTAAAATGCAACGAGATCAAATTATTATGGTATATGCTGATGAGGAAAGAAAGAAAATTTACGAAATCACGTTGATAGGCAAACGGTTAATGCGAGAAGAGATAGTAAGACTGAAAGAGCTTCATCAAAACGCTTTACAGTATGAGGGGGATTTCTATGATTAAAAAAGTCTTTAAACCATTCTGGAGCTATGAGGTGGATAAAACAGAACAATGGCTTACATCAATGGCGGAGCAAGGATACCATCTTGTAAAGATACATCTAAAATCACGTCAGTTCATCTTTGAAAAAGGCAATCCAAAACATGTAACCTATCGTATTACCTATGACAAGTCGCAGGTTAATAGCTTGCCAACGGCCTTAGAAAATGAAGGCTGGCAGCAAGTGTTCTACGATAAAAATTGGCAGATTACACGAAATGAAAATAGTATAAATCAAATAGAGAGATACCCGATTCGGGATGGTATTTTTAAACGTAATCGAACAATCATGCACATTTTTGCGGCAATCTTGGCATATATGGTATTCACGTCATTATTACCGATATTTTTTTCTGTATTAATGTTAATTACAGGAGGCACAATTGAGATTGAAGGTAGCCCTTTTTGGGTATTAACGATAGCTGTAGCTGTGTCATGTTGGACTATTGTACCTTATTCTGTTTATAAACTCTACAAATTTAACAAAAGGATCAATGGAACAAATATAAATCAGATTGCTACTCGTTCTAATGAGAGACAGTTAAAAGGCACGGATGAGATGATTGTAAAAAGAAGAATAGGCTGGATATATTCTCCAGATAAACTAGAAAAGTGGCTCGAAGAAATGGAACTGGCTGGAAATCATCTTGTTCGTATTGGTAAATTAGGTGTTAGCTTTCACTTTCTCAAAGGCTCACCGAGGAAGGTTAGTTATTGTGCAGATTATCAAAATAGTTTAACGCAAAGTTATTTTGATCTTCATAAACAAGCAGGCTGGCAACCGGTATTTACTTCGAATGCACTGTTGAATAAATGGACAATATGGTCAAAAACCTACGAGAGTAGTGAAGAAGTACCTCAGTTATATAGCGATCCTTACCATTTGTTAAAACATGCAAAACGTGTGACCATTACGCATATATCTATATTTTCTCCGTTGATTATTATGTATGTGTACGTAATCTTATCGAGTATAAATCTAGAACGAAGCTATGATCAACCGGTAATGACCTTCGATTGGTTTACTCTTATCATTTTTGGGTTAGTCATTATCGAGTTTGGCACATTTGTTATTAAATCATTTCTTTATTATGTTCGGGTTAAGCAATCAGTCAATAATTAAACCACTTAACAAATAGGCTAGGATTCCCCTTCAAAATCTATGATGTTTTGGAGTGGTTCACACAGTAAAAAAGGCAGGCCAATAAGGCTTGCCTTCATCTATATGGTGATATTTAAGATCCATTAGATTTAACCGCGTCGTCCGCCTCTGCCACCACGTTTTCCTTCTGTGTTGCGTTTAAGGCTTGATAAGTTTTCTTCACTGGATTTGAGGAATGAAGCCATTTTATCTTCAAAACTTTCTTTTGGTTTAAAGTTGCTTCTTCCACCCCTATTATCCCTTCCTTGACGATTTGGACGTTGGGAATATGAAGAACTTGGTCTTTCCGGTTTATCAACAGCTTTTTTGATGGACAAGGCGGTTTTCCCGTCTTTTTCACTAATTACTTTTACTTGAACTTCATCGCCTACTTTAAGATGGTCATTGACATCCTTTACATAACTGTCAGCTACTTCACTGATATGAACGAGACCTGTTGTGCCACCTGGTAATTCTACGAATGCTCCAAAATTAGTGATGCCTGTTACTTTACCTTGAACCTTGCTTCCAACTTCGACTGACAAAAAATTTCCCCCTCAGGTAATTTTAAAACCAATTTATTATAACAAGATTTTCGAACAATATCAATTGGCATTTGCCTTTAATCAGCTTTATACGTTAAAATTCAACGAAATAGTATATGATTTCAGTTCTATTGTAACGAATTTAATGACCAATTGACAAGTCACGTGAACAAGAGTAAATTTTTAAAGTGACTACCGATTAGATAAGGAGGAATAATCTTGTCGTATCTGAAGAAAAAAATTAATCAATTGTCACCTGCGCAAATGATTGTTTCTTTTTATATCATTTCTGTCGTTGTATCGACTTGTTTGCTTAGTCTTCCTGTTGCTGTAAAACAAGGTTTTCATTGGTCATTTATCGATGTTGTGTTTACTGCTGTTAGTGCGGTAAGTGTGACTGGTCTGTCTGTTGTTTCAGTAGCCGATACATTTAGTACAGCTGGAATATTTATATTATTGTTCATTCTACAATTTGGCGGAATAGGGATTATGACACTAGGCACATTTGTTTGGTTATTACTCGGAAAGAAAATAGGTCTGAAGGAAAGACGGTTAATTATGACCGATCAAAATCAGTCTAACTTTTCAGGAATAGTAAAATTAATGAAGCAAATCTTAACGATTATAGTATTGATTGAGTTAATTGGTGCATTAATCTTAGGTACATACTTTCTAAACTACTTCCCGAGCTGGCAAGAAGCATTTTTACAAGGCTTATTTGCTTCGGTTAGTGCAACGACGAATGCAGGGTTTGACATAACTGGTAATTCACTTATTCCATTCGCGAATGATTACTTTGTGCAATTTATTCATATTTTATTATTAACTTTAGGTGCTATTGGATTCCCTGTACTTATTGAATTTAAAGAATATATGACAAGACGAGAACAATATCGCCATTATAACTTTTCTTTGTATACAAAATTAACTACGATAACTTTTTTTGCTTTAATGCTGTTTGGTACGATAATTATTCTGCTATTTGAATTCAATCATTTCTTTGCTGATAAGAGTTGGCATGAGTCGTTTTTTTACGCGTTTTTTCAATCAGCTACTACAAGAAATGGTGGATTGGCAACGATGGATGTTAGTCTATTTTCAGACCCTACATTATTAGCACTTTGTTTTCTTATGTTTATTGGTGCATCACCAAGTTCTGTTGGTGGTGGGATAAGAACGACTACATTTGCAGTAATTTTGTTAGTTTTGTACTCTTTTGCAAGAGGTCGCAAAAATGTGAAGGTATTTAGACGGCAGCTAGCTGAAGATGATATAAGACGATCTGTTGTTGTTAGTTTTCTAGCATTTTTGATTTGCTTTATAGCAACCATCGTACTATCAGCATCTGATCATTTTACATTGATGCAAACTGTGTTTGAAGTTAGTTCTGCTTTCGGCACAACTGGATTATCTATGGGGATTACACCTGATTTAAGTTTCATCGGTAAGATGGTCATCATTTTATTAATGTTTATCGGGAGAATCGGTATTTTATCTTTTGTTTTCTTGTTTAGTAATAGAGACCAACACGATAGTTACGATTATCCAACCGAACAAGTCATTGTCGGATAATTATATAAATGAAAGGGAGATAGTCACGAAGATTATCTCCCTTTTCTTTACAAGGTAAGAAATTATATAAATTTGTATACGTGTCGAGCTCCATCGTTGATCTTAAATGAATATCGGTACTAGCATTGTCATCCTTTTGTTCTTGTGGTGATTCGTCATTACTCTGTGTAATGGAGGTAAGGTTTAGCCCAACTATATATACTATCGCTATTGCAAAACTTATTATATTTACGTTTGCTAGTGTTATCTGCTGATTTGAAATAAGCCCAATAAGTGTAATCGCTGATAATATAATCGCTATAAATCCGGTATACAAATGATTATCAGATACGCGAAGAAACACCCCTTTTTTACGAAAATAGATATCCAGAGCGAACAACACAAAAATGTTAAATATAATAGTATCTAAACCATTTCCAACTGCAATATCTGCATTGTTAATCAAACTAGTTGATATCGTGACTGTCAATTCAGTAAAGATGTTGCTAATGTTAGCAGGATTGTCCTCGTCAGGAAAACTCCAAATTTTGTATTTCGACTAATAATATTTGCATAAATAGAGAAACGTATTTTTGCTAAAGCTGACGCGATAGCAGAAATACGGGAAACGAGAATATATATGCAGTGATGAGTAACTGCTCCCCTCTTTAGTTTTTACTTAAGTATATAATGCAGAAATATTGTTTATTTCTCTGCAACTTGTGGTAAGTATTAATGAATAAAGGAGTGTAAATATGTTGGATCAAATAGGGAATTCAGCTATCACATCACTAGGATTCTTTTGGAAGGCTGGTTGGGCTTTTATAGTTGGCTACTTTATCAGTTCCATGATACAGGCGTTTGTTCCCAAAGATAAAATGGTGAAATACATGGGGAATGCAAAGTTAAAATCAGTCGGCTTATCTACATTTTTCGGTGCAATTAGTTCTTCTTGTTCCTTTGCAGCATTAGCGGCGGGAAAAAGTCTTTTTAAAAAAGGAGCTCATTTTGTACCAACATTAGCTTTCTTATTTGCATCCACCAATTTGGTGATTGAATTAGGAATCTTAATTTATATTTTTCTTGGTTGGCAGTTTGTTATAGCTGAGGTAATTGGCGGAATTATACTTATTTTTGTTACGTGGTTGTTAGTAACATTAACATACCCAAAGAACCTAGTGCATGAGGCAAGAGAAAAAGTAGATGATGGCGGTATGGAAGAAAACTTTAACTGGAAGCAAAAAATAAAAACAAAACAAGGATGGTTGCAAGTAGGCCATGAGTTTGTAATGAACTGGCAGATGGTTTGGAAGGAAATTACAATTGGTTTCACAATAGCGGGTATTATGGCTACATTTATTAGCGATAACACATGGAAATCCTTCTTTCTAGTTGAGAACCAAGATAGCTTCCTTAAAGTAATGGAAAATGCTGTAATCGGGCCACTCGTAGCTATGTTAACTTTTATTGGTTCGATGGGCAATATTCCAATTGCTACAATCTTAGCGTCCAGTGGGGTTGCTTTTGCTGGAATAATGGCTTTTATCTATTCTGATTTAGTAGTTCCGCCAATTATTGCAGTACACAAAAAGTATTATGGTATGAAAACTGCACTTTACATTGCAGCAATCTTCTATGTCTCTATTATTGTAACGGCGATAGGGATGCATTACAGTTTTACAGCACTAGGTTTACTTCCCAATTCAGCAAACCAAATCATGACGGAAAGTCCTTTTCAAATTGATTATACGTTTTGGTTGAATATAGTATTTGTATTTGTAGCGATTTTGGCATTGTATCTTAACAAGAAATTCAAACAACTCCATCAACATCACACGATGATGCAAATGGAAGGTGATTCAAAGGTTAAAACAATTAGTACTTATATATGTATCGGCTATTTACTGTTTGGTTTATTAGTAAAACTTATATGATAAAAAAACGATGGCAGATGATGCCATTGTTTTTTTATCCTTCTGGAATTATTGAGCGTGACGTGACGATCACTATGGACCGATATAATAAATGATTATTAAATGTAAAAGCGATACGTTGAAGCGATTTTCGACGAAATCTGACAGAAATGAAAAAGGCATAAGCGGAACAGGGATATGCTGCTCATAAAAAATGCAAAGTTTAATCTTTGCATTTTTTTATCATTTAACTAATTCCTTAATCAAGGTAACGGCATTGTCTTGCTTTTCTGAACCCTCAGATATGACTGCGATCTTTTCACCATCTAGATTTATCCCATTAAATATACGATGGTTCGATATATCTATACCATATAAGTGTTCCTCAGGATCATCCTCTGTTTTAGCATAAAGTAATTGTTCCGAAGCTATATTTTGTCCAATAGCAATTTCTTCTAGAGGTAAAAACATACCTTGTTTAGCGTACAATTCAAATTGATAACGATCGACAATAAGCATGTCTGGCTTCAATCGTGAAAATTCAGCTACATTTTTGACTGTATAACTATAATCTGCGCTATCTTGTGGTGCATAAAGAAATTCTAATTTAATGCGTTCCCATTCAGGTACAACCGCTGTTAAACTTTCTTTTAGGGGTGTGAGGTTAACATCATAATACTCACCTAACAGAACAGCCTGTAAAGCTGAAGGTGGTAAGCTAGCTTCTATTCTTTTTGCTGACTGGTTTTCTAAGACAGTAGTAATGATTGATGCTATGACAATGATCGCTATAATCCCCGCTAACACATGAAATTTATAATAACGGAAGAAATGATCCATTTTTTCTATAGTTTGGTTCTTGTTTGTTGTATTCTCTTCCGCACTTTCACCAATTATATCTTTCTTAACGGTTTCGTATGCCATGGTGAGTTCATCAAGATCAATTAGTTCCTTATCACTATTCTCTTGAGTGTTAAGTCTTGATGTTTTTTCTCTTTTAATAAGTATGAAGAAACGATTTTCTAGTTCTTCAATTGTAGCATGTTCAGAAATACCTAATACTTGCCGAGCCTTGTTAATATCCATATGTATATCCCTTCCTTGGCAATATTATTCTAGATTGATTGTATAGCCTGTCCTGTAGTAAAGGTTATACGGTTATATCATAACATGTTATGTCTGTTTATAAAGTGTTTGTTTCGTGAATCTAATAGGAAATGTAAATATCGATTCTTAGTGTAAACGATGTTGTTCAATATTATATAGTAATGAATGCACGTGATGATCAATTACTAGTTAGTAGATCTTAAACTAATTAACATCAGTGTAGGTAAATCTAAAGGTGTTATGTTTTGGGTTGGATAAAATTGGATGGGTTATTCTGTTGAATATGGGTAACAATCATGGTATAGTTTATATCTTGCTATGAGGCAAAACAATTCTTAGAAAAAAGTTATTGACACTGTCTAGGTGAGATGATATATTATTAAAGTCGCTTTTGAGAGGCGAACAATCGTTGAATAAAAAAGTTGTTGACATTGAGTTGGTGGCGTGATAAATTATTAAAGCTGTCGCCGAAACAAAAGCG
>NZ_JBJGXI010000033.1:0-61111 GCF_045635475.1 Radiobacillus sp. PE A8.2
TCGATGCTGTCGTTTTTGACGACGAAATATAATATATCATGGTTGATATTTTGTGTCAACACTTTTTTTATGTTTTCATAATCCTGTGTGACGCCGTTTCGTATCTTTTAACTGACAACAAAAAATAATATAGCATATAGCATACGCTTTAGCAATAGTTTAAATGAAAAAAAACTCCAATATATAAGGAGTTAATAACTTCCAGTAAGATATAAACTGAATAATTGCTTCCCTTTGCAGCACATCACCGCTCGTTAATCCCCCATCTATCCGCTCCTGTCTGTCACCTCAGTAGCGGATGATTAATAAATTTGCATATTTTCTCCTTCAACTTTTAAATTAACAGATATACTACGAACTAAATTTTCTTTTACACAACTATTGATTTTTTAAACGTTTCGGTATGTATTTCAAACATTCTTTATCACTTGCTACTCTTCGAAACAACTGAAAAAGCATTTTGTACCTTTCTGTCATAGCATGTTTAACCAATTGATCAATGCGCTTATCTTCTAAGTCTAATAGTAGTTCTTCTAGTTCTCGTTTAATTAGATATTCTATTTCTTTTTGTTCGGCCTCGTTTACTAACATGCCTAGCATTATATCACCTCTATAGAAAAGTATTACCTATCTTGTCCATATTCCTAACCTTTTATGAGTAGCAAAAAACAATTCATTTGGTCATATTGGCTAATTCAAAACATAAAATATAGCAAGTCCTTTTAAAGGAGGGGAAGCATGCAGCATTTTTATACAGTTAAAGCTAAGCATTGGAAAACATGGTTGACTATCCTCGTAGCCGCACTTTTTACTGCTATTTTCATTTGGGTAGAGACCGAAAGTTCTTTTTCTGTCTTTTCCACACAGGACAAGCCAGCCGCACTTAGTAAAGGGAATGAAAATGATCCCAATATTGCACTTACCTTTAATATAAGTTGGGGAAATGAGAAATTAGAACCAATCCTTGAACAACTAAGTGAGCACAAAGTCAAGGCTACTTTTTTTGTTAATGGGGAATGGGCAGAGCGGCATCCTGAGCTAGTAGACAAAATAAAAGAAAATGAACATGAACTGGGAATGATGGGATACCGTTATAAAAGTTATGTGAAACAAGACATTGAACAAGTTCGGAAAGACCTGCTCTACGCTAGAGAGATTTTTCGCAAACTCGGTTATCCTGATACGACGCTATTACGAACACCTAGCGGGCACTTTAATGCAGAGGTGTTAAAATTAGCAGAATCACTAGGATTTACTGTCGTGCAATGGAATGTTAACCCGAACGACTGGGAAAATCCAGGAGAGCAAAAAATTATTGACCACGTGATGAACAAAACATCCAAGGGGGATATCATACTTCTTCATGCATCTGATTCGGTTAAGCAAACACCACAAGCTTTAACTAGCATTTTACCAGGATTAAAAAGCAAGGGTTTTGATTATGTTACTATTTCTGAATTAATATCACGTGCAGAAGCAAAATCTGAAATGATTGAATAGAAAAGCGCAGAGTGCCGCTTAGAAACGTAGCGATTGGAGCGAGTCGACTAAGATAAAGGAATCATGCCCCCGCATAGGGGGTATGTCGACGTTGGACGGCAAGTCCGCTTTTAGTCGACCTTCGATAACACTTGAATCAATGATGACTTATCGTAAGGCGATTCGGGAAGTCACCTAGTTTCTGGCGCAGGGAGCTAGACACATCCCCGAATTTTATATTTTCTTATCTATTAAAAGACAAGGGATCCCTTCACGATGAGGATCCCTTGTCTTTTTACTTTTTCGCGTCTTCGTTTGTAACAGGTCTTTTTTCAGTAATCCGATGCAACAGTAGTAATTGGTAAGTGTTACACACAAGTAAACAGATAATCATCATCCAAACATAGTCATTTCCATCTGTGCGGAGACCTGGAACCCATTCAATAGACGTTACCACAACCATAAAAAATAGAGCAGGAACGAAAGCTTTATTATTTGTTTGCTTTGCTTTTATTCCGGCAACAATCCAACTGTACACAAATAATGCAACTGCAACTAAGAGATATCCTACAATTGAATGCTCAACATCTGCAGCGCGGTGTCTAAAGTACACTAAATCAAATAAGGCTACGACTATTAACAATAGTTGTATCGGAGTCCAAAATCCACGAAACATTCCCAGACCAAACTGGTTGATCGTTAGATAGGCAAAGAAACCCATTTGACTAATTAAACTAAATACAAGACCTAGCCCAATGATAAAAAGCACAATACCTAACAATTGAAAGTAGTTAATTGGTTGCAAATATTCCGTATAAGAATCAGTTTTAACAAAAAAGCTTGTTATAATTGCAGAAATAGCACCTAGAAACAAGGTTCTAAAAAACATTCGGACTATATTTCGACTTTTTACCACAATGAATCCTCCCATTTATCCCTCAACTTGTCTTACGTATTTTATCACGAATAATTCCTTTTTTCCTTCTTCGTACATATTTTTTGCTCCATTTACCATATTAAAAGTAAGAATCGCAAATGAAAGGAGTTGTATCTACTTTGTATCGAATAATTCCATTTGCATTCATTTGTCTCTCCTTCTTCCTTCTTAGCGCTTGTACAGGCGGAGGTTCTGGAGGGGGAGAAGAAGCCAATTACGAAACAACCAAGAAAATGGTTGCCGATATATTGAAAACTGATGAGGGAAAAAAAGCAATTACGGAAGTGTTATCCGATGAGGAAATGCAAAAGACCTTCGTGATTGAATCAAAATTAGTAAAAGATGCTGTACAAAGTACCTTAACATCAGACCAAGGTAAAGAATATTGGTCTAAAATGTTCGAAGACCCAACATTTGTCGAAGCATTTGCAAAAACAATTCAAACGCAGCAAGAACAGCTGATGAAGGATTTGATGAGTGATTCTGAATATCAAAAAAAATTACTGGAAATATTACAAAACCCAGAAATGCAAGAACAAACGTTAACGGTATTAAAAAGCCAACAATTTCGACAACATTTAGAACAGACAATTCAAGAAACAATGAATACACCACTTTTTAAAGCAAAAATGAGTGAAATAATTATTAAAGCGGCTGAAGAAATGAAGCAGTCTGGTGGCCAAAGTCAAGAAGGTGGTCAATCTGAATCAGGGGCTGAAGGTGGCAGCGGTGAAAGTGGCGGTGAAGGTAGTGAAGGTGGTAGTGAGGGTGAAAGCGGTGGCGGTGGTAGTTAAAACTATGCTGCACCGTGATTTATCCTCCATAGCAAAAATGCCCTCCAAGTTGGAGGGCATTTTTCTTTATTCAATTTTAGAAATAACCTTAGCAGCGATCTTGCGATATTCTTGTCCATTTGGATGATCTTCTTGGTATACAGAAGGCGCAAATACATCTTCTTCTTCATATGGTTGCTGTAAGGACAGGCGACCAATTACTTCCGTTTGCAGTGCATCGGCAAGTTTATCACCGCCACCTTTACCGAAAACATATTCTTTTTCGTTAGTGAGGCGACTCTGGAAGTAGGACATGTTCTCTACTACTCCTAGAATCTCATGGTCTGTCTTCAATGCCATTTGTCCTGCTCTTGCAGCTACAAATGCAGCCGTTGGGTGTGGCGTTGTAACGATTATTTCTTTTGAAGTAGGTAGTATGTTATGCACATCTAATGCAATATCTCCTGTACCTGGAGGTAGGTCTAGTAATAAATAATCTAAATCTCCCCACTCCACCTCTTTAAAAAAGCTCGTTAACATTTTACCTAGTCTAGGGCCACGCCATATGACTGGTGAGTTATCTTCTACAAAGAAGCCCATGGAAATAATTTTAACACCAAACCGTTCTACCGGAACAATTCGATTTCCCTTTAAAGATGGACGGTTCTCTACACCCATCATATCAGGAACACTGAATCCATAGATGTCTGCATCGATAATCCCTACGCGCTTTCCTAAACGAGCTAGAGCAACGGCTAAATTTACTGTGACAGTAGATTTACCAACGCCACCCTTCCCACTAGCAACAGAGATAAACTTTGTATCAACATCTCCGCTAAGTAATGACGCTTTTTCTTCGGAAGCGGGTTGGTACTTCGCAATCACTTCATCCGCAAGTTGATTAAAGCGCAATCCGACAGTTACAGCACCGCCACGTTTTAAAACGTTAACTATTTCTTGTTGCAGTTGCATTTGTTCTCCTGTGTTAAGTTTGGCAATTGCAAGTTTAACACTAACATGTTTCTTATCAGGCTTAATCTGTATTTCTTCAATCCCACCAGTTTCCTCTAGTGTTTTATGTAAAAATGGATCTTTTAGTGGATGCAATAGTTCGATCACTTGTTCTTCAGTTAACACAATTAGTCACCATCCTTATTCGACATACTTAATGTAAGTATAACATATCTCATTATTATACTAAGTAATATGAATTTAGGATGGGCAAAATAATTAATCCGATTCTTCGACTTCTTCTGTGACATAACGTAGCATTCCTTCGTAGATACTTGCTGCTATCTTTTGTTGATATGCTTCTGTTTTCAATAATTCACGTTCATGTGCATTAGATAGAAAGCCTATTTCAACTAGAGCTCCTGGCGTTTCCGCGTGCTTCAATAGATACATATTGTTTATTGGAAGTGCCTCTCTTGTCGTGTTCTCCAAATTTCTAATTATTTCAGCTTGTATTAATTTAGCTAAGTGTTCACTTTTTTCTAACGAAGGGTAATAAAAGCTTTGTGCACCATTCCACTGCGAATCCGGTATCGCATTGAGGTGGATACTTGCAAAAAAATCAGCATTTTTACCCTTTATAAATTCCACCCTATTTTTAATATCTTCTGCCTTACGTCTAGCTAGACCTTTTGTATCTTCTGCAGCAAGGTCTTTATCCTCTTCTCTTGTCAAATAAACAAGGGCACCTGATTGCTGAAGATAATCCTGTAATAACATTGCAACTTTTATTGTTATATCTTTTTCTAGGGTATCATCTGCACCAACTGCACCACCGTCTACTCCTCCATGTCCAGGGTCTAGTACAATGACTGTTCCTGATAACGGTAATGACCACGATTCCCATGAATTTGTCGTTTTTTGAATTGGATATTGAACAAGAATAATTAATAATACTGCACCTAGTACCCAACTTATGATTTTAACTGACCGATTCATCCGTATTTCCTCCCATATGTTGATCCTGTGTTCAAATATATGGGACAAGGGTTTCGTTTATGACTGAAAACTGATCAATCGAAAAAAACAATCCTTTTATATTCAACTGAAAAGAACATTACTGATGAATACTGTGATTTAGCTATTTCTGATAAGCTGTTATCTAAGAGATTATTATTGTTGCATAAGATATCTAGACTCCGGCTTAGTGCTAAACAGACGCTCTCAACTCTCAAGGTTTCTAACCCAGATCGTATGCCACAAGAGGAACGGGAACGTGCTGCGAGGACGATGAACCATTAACGGTCACCATAGCATTTAACTGTGAAAAAGAGGCGTCGTTAGAATTGAGCGGCCACCAACGCACTTATTTGACTGGTATTGTTGTTTCTATGGTTGTTATCGGTAAATAAGTGCTATGGTGGCCGCTCAATTCGGTTATTTCTCTGAGCTAACTTAAGTGCCTTCAGATATTACATAAAGTTCATACCTGCCTCTACAATGGCTTCATCAATGTCCTTCCTTAACAATTCTTTCAATCCTCGTGATGAATACCACGCTTTAAGTGGACCAGGATGATTTGTAGGTTTTTTTGCATCTAAAAACCAAATGCCAGACCTATCTTCAAATTGCTTTAAGTAAGGTCGTCCATTCGTTGCGAACAAAAAGGGAATAAAGTAATCTCCATATGGTTGGTTAATGATTTCATTACCCTATTTTTCAACGAGTCGAGCGTAATTTTTCACTTGTTCGATATCAAAAAGGATATTCTTCCTCAATCTTTTTGCTTCAATAATTTCTACGAACTCTAAACCAACAAACAAAGCATAATCAGCAAATCCTCTTTTTCTTTTCAGTTTATCTTTGTCAGATATGTATAGTTGCTCTTGGCGAAATTTTTCTAGTTCACTCTCCAGCTTCGCTACCTTTTCATCATATATAGAGGGTAACCTCCGAAGTTCTTGTTCATCTATTGTTTGAACAGGAACTGGTTCCTAATATTCAGGTTCTTTAAAATCCCAATCACCATAAACCTGCATAAGCAATACAGCAAGGCGATGAGCCATATGCAAGAGAGCCTGAGCCTCTATTTGGGTACCATGTCCTTCATGCATGGCTTTATTGACTTTTTTCCGTATCTTCTCGAGGAAATCCTCTAATTCTTGTGAGATAAGACCCTCTCTACGGAGTGCACGAATCCTATCCGTTTGTTTTGTTTCATATGTTTCCTTTATTTCTTCATAAGCTAATACATATTTCGTTAACGTCTCTGCAAATACACGAAGTTTCATCAAGATAGTGTTTGGATCTATAAAAACGTTTTTTTCTACGGTCTCCCCTAAGTTCGCAAGGATATCCCATTTATTAGAAAGAAAATAAAAATTACTTGCACCCATGTTTTACATCCTAGATATCTATATACCTATTATAACCAATAACAGAAACAGGAGAATAGCCCACTTAATATCAAGGTGTGTAACCTTACTCATCTAAGAAGTATCATCCTAAAATGAAAGAATAAATTGAAAATAATAAAGAGCCCTTCTACGTAAGTGAAAAGAGCCATAAGTTTGACCCAAGTATTATTATTAACTTAGAAAAAAGTTGACAATGTACCAACTTTCACCTAAAAACCCATTTCTTAACATTCCTTAAGTAATTCATTACCCCTACCCTTAGAAAATGAAAAATTTTCCTTATTCAAGGAAAGCACCTGATTGTTGATGATTTCATAATATAATATAATAAGAAGGATTTTTTTTATTTTTGTCGAAATTGAGTGTTATTATAAGGAAGAAAGGGAGTTGTATTGTTGAGTAAATTTTATGCAGTTAAAGCAGGTCGAAAACCGGGTATTTATATGACTTGGGCTGAAACAGAAGAACAAGTTAAAGGTTTTTCTGGAGCTATCTATAAATCGTTTAAAACTAGTAAAGAAGCTCAAAATTTCTTCGATAATAATAACAGTAAGTCTGTTTTAAACGAAGTACATAGAGTCAGCGAGAAAGAAGAAATACATACCCCCCCAACACAAACTTCTGAATTTTCCAACACGGATAAGCATAATAGTATAGAAATCTATGTTGATGGGTCGTATTCAGACAGCCCTCCAATTTATGGTTCAGGTTGGGTTGCTGTTAAAGAAAATGACGTAGTGAAGAAGAAATCATTTTCTGATAACGATGAAAGATATATTGAATCACGTCAGGTGCCGGGTGAAGTGTTTGCATGTATTGATGCTATTAACTGGGCTAAAGAATCCGGTTACGAACATGTTATTATTTCTTATGATTATGAAGGAATTGAAAAATGGGCTAAGAGAGACTGGGCTGCTAAAAAAAATATTTCGAAAGATTATGTAACCTTATATGACAATGCTTCCTCGGGGATTACCGTAACTTTTAATAAGGTAAAAGCTCATTCCGGCATTAATTTTAACGAAATAGCAGACAAATTAGCTAAAGGTGCCCTCTTACAAAAAGGAATTCGTTCAAATAAAGATGGTGGTATAACTATTTACGGAATTGATCGAGAAGAACTAGAATTAATTTTTGATTTAATCCAATCTGAAAATCCTAATTTTGCATTGGATACCAATACTGAAAGACAGGGATGTATCAATTTTACGCTTAGATCTGATGATTATAGGGTAGTAATTAACTGTTACGACACCGGAAGAACTGTAGTTCAAGGCAAAGACTCACCATTTATGCAATATACCTTAACATTATTACTTCAACTATGTGAAACTGAAGATGATGTTGTTGAAACCTTAAATGCATTCAATATGGTTACAATTAATCCTCAAATCGTAGAGGATCGATTTAATGAAGTGCTTCCTAATTATAGACATACGTCTAATAAACTTGATATGTCTTTAAAGCAAGCAGTGTATAATTTAACCATTTCTGGTGTAAGATATGACTATTCCGACTTACCAATGCCCATTTTAAGAGCAATTGATTACTATTTACATGTGATTTTCAAGTCAATCGGGCTTAATACAGTAACTTCCAATGGAAAAAACAATTTTGGCTTTTTCGATCCAGGTGCTGATGATAATTTCTTGCTCCCAACAGCGCATGCGGATAAATTTGCTGACGAGAGAAAAGTAGCATTTATAAATAAACTTTACAACTTCTATCATAAAAATAGACATACCCTCTTCCATTGGGATGAGGAATCTGAAGATACTCGAGTTTTAAGCTCAATTGAAGAAGCTAGAGATACCATATTAGAAGGTTGCACTTTGCTAGACGAATACTACATTATTTTTTAGTTATTGTTTTACTTTTCAATTCAATTAGTGTATATTTGGATAGTTTAGTTTATAAAAACTAGGAAGGGGGTATTAACATGATGGCTCTTCAAGAAAATCCTGTTTCTTCAACAGAACATTTTGATGTAATTCCATTGGAATCAACCTCAGACTTTTTATATTTACTTGTTTTAAAGTCTCACACTGCTCCTAGTCATTGGTTAAAAACTGAAAAAGTTTTCGTTGTTGATTTTTCAGGTAATATAGTTCTTGATAGAATGCTTCATGTTGGTAACTCTAAAGACCGTTTTGTTGTATATAAAGTTATTGATGGAGCTATTAATGATTATAAAGGAACAATACTAGAACTCGATCGAAAAGATCCTCTAAGGATTTTAAGCAATTCGGTTTTTAGAAATTATCCCGAAATTGTTGAGAATTCTATCCTTAACAGCAGTCAAAAAAAACTTTTATTACATGGTTTATCAATTTAAAACCATTTTTGTCTTTCTAATTGAAGAATCAATTTTCTATAAAACTACTAAGACAGCCGTGCCAGTGTGCTTTACGGTTGTCTTAGTGTCCTTATTTCGGACCTGTTTTGGTTTACATCTAACAGTATTCATATTGGCTATTAAATTATCTAGCACATTGTCTACACTTCTAACTATTATATGGAGTGACAAAGTTAAAGTTTTCTTTTAGGGAAATTTTCTCTTACAGCAGTGCTATATTTCCGCTTCTGATTTACCTCTATATTCCTCTAATATTTGTTTCTTTGAATAATCACTAGTCATAGAAAATAATTCCTGATTCATCTTCTTTTTTGCTAATTCGGTTAAAATTTCATCAGCTTCATCATGTCCTATTTCTCTAATATATTTATTTTCAATTCCGGCTAACTTGATTACTTCTAAAGCAACTTTCCAACCATGTTCACCCTTCACCTCTTTTTCTAACCTTTCCATCGCTTTTGGGACTAATGCTCTTATTCTATCTATTGATGCCCCCAAAATTTCTTTCCTTCCTTTGTTTAGTTCTGTCTGAAAATATACGTCATAATTTCTCCATTTAGTTACAGTTACTCTATTAACACCAATTATATCAGCAACTTCGCGATCTGTTTTTCCGGTAACTAATAAATCAATAGCATGTAATTGCGCTGTGGTTAATCCTTGTTCCCTTTTGTAGACCTTTGTAGCTTTTGGCATTTAAATCACACCTTTCATTTTTAAAACATCTCTTTTCGTTCAAAATAATCAAAATAGCTTTTTACCTTTAAGAGAAAATATTCAAATGTGGCACCGATCCGTTCTATATAGACGATCCTACTTTTACTTAAAGAGCGGGCATACACTTCACCGGAAATACCAATCATAAAGCCCACTTGTTTGGCTTGTGTATCTCTATTCAGAAATTCTAGGAAAAGGGGTTTATTCTCTTTTATCTTTTCCTTAATGGAAGCGGGTAAGTACTTACTGTTGGTTATTCGGATATGCTCTCCCTCTGCCAATAGATCACAACCCGCCAGACTTGCCGCATTCATAATTTTTTCGAATTCCATTTTATATAAGCTCGCTACCATCATTGTTTTTATTTTCATAGCCTAGAAAGTCATCCCTACTATTCCTAGAATTAGCTAAAGCCTTGTCATCATTCGGGTTAAAATAGTGGGATTGCATTTCCTAATTAATCCTAGTATTCCTAGAATTCATTTGTTCGTTACCTTTATTTAATTCTAGGAATTGTAGGTTATTAGTAGGATTCTTTTTCCGATTACTCGTATTCCTTGATTTATCAACGTTTGGGGCATTTATAGGAATAGTAGGGTTTGCAGGTATAGGATTTAATAAATCATAACTTTTTCGCCCTCTTCACGTAGTATTACGTTCAACCTTTTTAATGTAGTTTCTTACTTCCAGCTCATTAATTGCCATGTCATATCTATCGGTGGTTTTAAATCGCCCTTTCGTTCCTTGCCATACCTCCTGTCGTGAATAACGCTCTTTCCTAAAACGAAAGAGTCTAAGCGTTTAATCAGTTTAGACAGTAAAACCCTATCTTTACTCAAAAAGTGGCGTATACGACAAATAGAAGCGGCTTTAGCTAATAGTAATAGTTCAGATGTTAATAAGATGGTTTTTACATGGGATGACGGTACACCGCTCCGCTTAGCTTATCCAAATGACAAGGTCGATATTGTAATTTAAAAACACCAACCTTCACAGAATTACTATTCATGGGTTGCGCCATACACATGCTTCCCTATTATTTGAAGCAGGAGCAAGTATTAAAGAATTACAGGAGCGGCTAGGACACTCCGATATACAAATGACGATGAACATCTATACAAAGGTGACAGACACCTTAAAAGAGAAGACAGCAGAGAAATTTCAAAGGTACATTGAGCTTTAATATGTGGTCACAAGTCATTTTCTTGCATAAAAAAGACCCTTTCCACAAAGTGAAAAGAGCCTTTGAAACGTAGATATATTAACGTTTTGAGAACTGTGGTGCACGACGAGCGCCTTTAAGACCGTATTTCTTACGTTCTTTCATGCGAGCATCACGAGTTAGATAACCAGCACGCTTAAGTGTCGCGCGGTATTCTGGATCCGCTTCTAATAATGCACGAGCAACTCCGTGACGGATTGCACCAGCTTGACCAGTGAAACCTCCACCTTCTACAGTTACTAATACATCATAGCTACCTTCAGTTTCAGTTGCAGCAAGCGGCTGCTTAATTACCATACGAAGTGTTTCATATGGGAAATAGTCTTCCGCATCACGTTTGTTTACAGTAATACGTCCAGTACCTGGTACTAAACGTACACGAGCAGTTGAACTTTTACGGCGTCCGGTTCCGTAGTATTGTACTTGTGCCAAGATTCATTACCTCCTTTTAATTATCCGCGAAGTTCGTAAACTTCTGGTTTTTGTGCTTGGTGCGTATGTTCAGCGCCTCTGAATACGTGTAATTTCTTAGCCATCTTACGGCCTAATGGACCTTTTGGAAGCATCCCTTTTACAGTTAATTCAAGCATTTGCTCTGGGTATTTTGTACGCATTTCTAGAGCAGTACGTTCTTTAAGACCACCTGGGTGTTGTGAGTGACGGTAGTACTTTTTGTCTGTTAATTTTTTACCTGTTAATTCGATTTTCTCTGCATTTACGATGATTACGTGATCACCAGTGTCTGCATGCGGTGTGTATGTTGCTTTATGCTTACCGCGAAGTAATGATGCTACTTCACTGGATAAACGACCTAACGTTTTTCCTTCAGCATCTACAACGAGCCAATTGCGCTCGATATTATTTTCATTCGCCATGAAAGTTGTACGCATGATTAGTTACCCTCCTAAAATTAAAACTATCCATAATCCAAATGTATACGACCTGCAACTACTACCATAGTAGTTCCTATAATGTTCATCGTGATTGGAGTGCCTGTTGGCGCTCTCCCAATGTGATTCATTTTTGCACTGACTAGATCAACGCTTCTTAAACTTTCTTTTACTTCTAACACGAGCTAACTTTCCGGGGCTAATTCGTGGTTTAGAAAATAAAATGCCATAGATCATAATATAACAGTTACCTATACTTTGTCAATAAAATGTAACGCTCGGATCCGTTGTTTTTAACATTTTTTATTTTTTATAGCAAATTTAATGCCCAAATAACGATCACTATACTGCTCATTGTCTATCTCGATAGACAACATTCCACAAAAACAATCCTTGCGGTGGCGCTGTTTTTCCAGCAGCACCACGATCCTTTGCATCTATTATTTTCACTATATCAGATGGTAGATTTTTCTTATATCCAACATCAAGAAGGGTTCCTACTAATATACGGACCATGTTATATAAAAATCCACTACCTCTAAATGAAAATATTAGTTTGTCAGCTTCCTTCCAGCACATTGCTTGATAGATGGTTCGGGTTTTATCACCCTTCACACCCGTTTTGGTAGCACAGAAGGATGTAAAGTCATGTTTCCCTTCAACGAGCTTACAAGCCGCTTGAATCGCTTCTACATCGATAGGTTTACTAACATGATAAGAATAATGCCGCTCAAATAAAATAGGCTGCGCAGATGCTAAAATGACATAACGATATTCCTTTTCTACAACATCATAGCGGGCATGAAAATCGGCAGCTACTTCTTCAGCATACCTAACAAAGATATCTTCTGGTAGAAGTGCGTTTAATGCTCGCTGCCAATTTTCATCTGGAATCGTTAAATTTGTGTCAAAGTGCAACACTTGTCCCTGGGCATGTACACCAGCATCGGTTCTTCCGGATGCTGTAACACGAATAGAGCTACCTTTATGCATTTTGCTAAGGGCTTGTTCAAACGCTTCTTGTACGGTTCTACCATTTGGTTGTACTTGATAGCCTGAGAACGCTTTGCCATCATAACTAATCACACATTTGATTCGTTGCAATTTGATTCATCCACCTTTATGCACGAGTGTAGAATAACGCTACTATGACGATAGCGAAAAGACCAAACATACAAAAGTCGATTGTTTGAAGTTTAAGCTCACGTAGCTTTGTTCTGCCTTCTCCACCTTGATACCCTCTTGCCTCCATAGCCATCGCTAGTTCTTCTGCCCGTTTGAATGCACTGACAAATAACGGGACAAGTAATGGGACAACAGCATTAATCCGGTCTTTAAGCGGCCCCGTCTTAAAATCTACACCTCGAGATGCTTGTGCTTTTGAAATTTTCTCTGTTTCTTGCATTAACGTTGGAATAAATCGCAAGGATATAGACATCATTAATGCCAGTTCATGAACTGGAAATTTTATTCGCTTAAGCGGGTGCAATAAATTTTCAATCGCATCTGTTATTTCTATTGGGGTCGTTGTTAATGTGAGTAAGGTTGTTACTAAAATTAATAGAAAAAAACGTAGAGCAATAGAAAAACCTTGCGTCACTGCTTCGGAGTATATAGGAAATGATAACACCCGAAACAAAATCTCTCCTTCTCTCGTTACAAACAGGTGCAGGATAAATGTAAATAGAATCAGAAACCAGACAGGTGTTAAGCCCCTGGCAATGAACGGGAGGCGTATGCGCGTTGATAACGCACTGCAAACTGCGAATAAGCTTAACAATCCATAGCTCCACACCGAATTAGCAAGAAATACAATGATGACAAACAGGAAGATAATAATCATTTTCGTTCTTGGGTCTAAACGATGGATCATACTATTTCCCGGGACAAATTGTCCAATAATAATTTGTGTCATGCTTGTTTCCCCCTCACTAATAGGGCCACATCACTTGCTAATTCCTCTATTGTTTGACCATTGTATGGGAGACTTACACCAAACAGTCGCTCAAGTTTTTGTAAGAAAGCAATAATCTCAGGGACATCTAATTGAACCTTCTTTAATTGTTCTTGCTTTACAAGCACTTCATTCGGTTTGCCTTCCATATATTTCGTACCATGGTCTAATATGATGACATGGTCTGCGTATTGGAGTGCATCTTCCATACTATGCGTTACTAGTACAGTTGTCAGTTGTTTCTCTCGATGAAGTTGATAAAACATATCCATCATTTGTTTCTGTCCTTTTGGGTCAAGGCTTGCCGTTGGTTCATCTAAAACGAGAACTTCTGGGTTCATTGCCAATACTCCAGCAATAGCAACACGACGCATTTGACCGCCACTTAAATCAAATGGAGATCGTTGCAACAGATCACGTGAAATATTTACAGCCTCAGCTGTTTCATAAACACGCCTCTCAACCTCTCTCTCACTGACACCAAAGTTCTTCGGTCCAAAACCAATATCTTTTGCAACCGTTTCTTCAAATAATTGGTGCTCTGGATATTGAAAAACAACTCCGACGCGTTTCCTTAATTCTTTTATTGCTTTTTGTTTCTTATCTGCTGACAGTCTGAAATTACCAATCACAACTTCTCCTTTAGTTGGCCGGATCAAACCATTCAAATGCTGAATGACTGTTGATTTTCCCGAACCTGTATGACCAACGATTGCCACAAAGGAGCCAGATGGAATCGTAAACGATAATTGTTGAATTGCTGTATGTTCAAAAGGCGTCTTTGGTTGGTATATGTATGTCACATCGTTGAATGTAATGTCCATAGCTCCTCTAATAACTCCTCATGATTTAGTGGTTGTTTTGAGATGTTAACCCCTTGACTAGATAATTCACTAGCTAGCTGCGCTATAAAAGGAGTATCCAAGCCAATTTCTAGTAGCCTATCTCTTTTTGCAAAGACTTCACGAGGCGATGTTTCCATCCATATCTTCCCCTGATTCAAGACAATAACCTTGTCGGCATGTGTTACCTCATTCAAATCATGTGTGATAGATACAAGAGAGATATTTCCCTGTTGTCTTAAATTATGTATGGTTGTCATGATTTCATTTCGGCCTTTAGGGTCTAACATTGCGGTTGCTTCATCTAGAATCATCGTTTCTGGAGATATAGCTAAAACTCCAGCAATCGCTACCCTTTGCTTCTGGCCACCTGAAAGTCGATGCGGCTCGTGCATCATATAATCTTTCATCGCAACTGTGGCTAAACTCTCGTCTATACGTTTGATCATTTCTTCTCGTGGAATACCACGGTTCTCTAACCCAAATGCAACGTCGTCACGGACAGTAGTACCGACAAATTGATTTTCCGGATTCTGAAAAACCATTCCCACGGTTCTTCGCACATCCCAAATCGTGTCTTCATTGACAGGTATACTATTAACGATAATTTGCCCCTGGTGTGGAAGGATTAAGCCATTTATTAATTTCGCGATGGTAGATTTTCCAGATCCGTTATGACCAATAATAGCTACCCATTCACTTGCACTAATCTGAAAGCTAACATCGTCCAACACCCACGGACCTTCTTCATCATACCGATAGGAAACATTCTTAAATTCAATCATTGATGTAACCAAGCTAACACCTCAAAAAAACCAAATTTATTACCTGGGTAATAAGAAAAGCGCAGAGCGCCGCTCAGAAACGTAGCAACTGGAGCGAATCGACTGAGATAAAGGAATCATGCCCCCGCATAGGGGGTATGTCGACGTTGGACGAAAAGTCCGCCTTTAGTCGACCTTCGATAAAACTTGAATCGATGATGACTTATCGTAGGGCGATTCGTGAAGTTGCGCAGTTTCTGGCGCCCGGAGCTTGACACTTGAAAAGCGCAGAGCGCCGCTAGAAACGTAGCGACTGGAGCGAATCGACTGAGATAAAGGAATCATGCCCCCGCATAGGGGGTATGTCGACGTTGGACGACAAGTCCGCCTTTAGTCGACCTTCGATAAAACTTGAATCGATGATGACTTATCGTAAGTCGATTCGCGAAGTCGCCTAGTTTCTGGCGCTCGGAGCTAGAAACTTGTAAGAATTATACACCTATCTTATCTAGCAAAAAAGTTAACATTTTTGAATAACAAAAAAGGGCTTGGATTCACCTCATGTAAGAGACTCTGTCCTGCCCTTCAAGCCATTCATATCTACTTAAACTAATTCAATGATCGCCATTTCCGCACCATCACCGCGACGTGGTCCTAATTTAAGAACTCGTGTGTAGCCGCCTTGACGCTCATCGTAGCGTGCAGCAATATCAGAAAATAACTTTTGTACTGCATATTCATTTTCATTAGCTTCTACATTATAAAGAAATGCTGCAGCTTGACGACGGGCATGCAGATCACCGCGTTTACCTAATGTAATCATTTTATCTACTACAGAACGAAGCTCTTTCGCTTTAGCCTCTGTTGTTTCTAATCGTTCATGAATAATCAAATCAGTGGCAAGGTTACGTAGAAGTGCCATACGTTGATCTGTTGTACGACCTAATTTTCTAGCCATGGATTATCCCTCCCTTATTTCGGAATATCTTAAGGTGTCTAAATCAATCGTCTTTACGCAAACCTAACCCAAGCTCATCAAGTTTATGTCTTACTTCTTCAAGAGACTTACGACCAAGGTTACGTACTTTCATCATATCTTCTTCAGACTTATGCGCTAACTCTTGTACGGTATTAATACCCGCACGCTTTAAACAGTTATAAGAACGAACAGAAAGATCTAGTTCTTCAATAGTCATTTCAAGAACCTTTTCTTTTTGATCTTCTTCTTTTTCTATCATAATCTCAGCATTCTGTGCTTCATCAGTCAAACCAACGAAGATGTTCAAGTGCTCTGTATATATTTTCGCACCTAAAGAAACAGCTTCCTCTGGTCTAATACTTCCATCAGTCCATACATCCAGTGTAAGTTTATCAAAGTTAGTAATTTGCCCGACACGGGTGTTTTCCACTTGATAGGTCACACGGGAAACAGGAGTAAAGATGGAGTCCACAGGTATAACACCGATTGGTTGATCGTCATGATTGTTTACTTCAGCTGGACGGTATCCTCTACCACGTTCCGCTGTAATTCTCATATGCAAATGTGCATTACTACCTAAAGTTGCAATATGAAGGTCAGGGTTTAATACTTCAACATCACTATCATACGTAATGTCAGCAGCAGTAACGATCCCATCACCTTGCACATCAATTTCTAAAGTTTTTACTTCTTCAGAATAAATCTTTAGAGCCAGTTTCTTTAGGTTTAATATAATTGTGGTTACATCTTCAACGACTCCTTCAATCGTGGAGAATTCGTGAAGCGCACCATCAATTTGCACTGATGTTACAGCAGCACCAGGGAGTGAGGATAATAGGATACGACGCAAGGAGTTACCTAGAGTAGTACCATATCCGCGTTCAAGTGGTTCTACGACGAACTTTCCGAAAGTAGCATCATCGCTAATTTCAACCGTTTCAATCTTTGGTTTCTCAATTTCGATCATTAAATAAAACCCTCCTTCAAAACGTCGAAACCCCGGCTAGACATTATCTTCGTCTAACCGAAATTCCTCATGTAGGCAGTTCCCGTTTCTGCATTTAGCAATTTCGTACATTTTTCTGTCAAACTGCAATTGCTTCTGGGGCTTGCTTTTTAGCTATCATAACCCATTATAGACAGGGTGACAAATTATATACGTACGGTTTAATTAAACACGACGACGTTTTGGCGGGCGGCAACCATTGTGAGGAACTGGTGTTACATCACGAATAGCAGTTACTTCAAGACCTGCAGCTTGAAGTGAACGAATTGCTGCTTCACGTCCAGCTCCTGGACCTTTAACAGTAACCTCTAAAGTCTTCATGCCATTCTCTTGAGCACTTTTGCCTGCAGCTTCTGCTGCCATTTGTGCAGCGAATGGAGTTGATTTACGAGAACCTCTAAATCCTAGTGCACCTGCACTACTCCAGCTAATTACATTTCCTTGAACATCCGTAATCGTTACAATCGTATTGTTAAAAGTTGAACGGATATGTGCTATACCCGTGTCAATATTCTTTTTGACACGACGTTTACGTGTATTAGTTCTACGAGCCATGTAAGAGTTACCTCCTTTTTAATTATTTTTTCTTGTTAGCCATCGTTTTACGTGGACCTTTACGAGTACGAGAGTTGTTCTTCGTATTCTGTCCACGAACTGGTAAACCACGACGGTGACGAAGACCACGATAAGATCCAATTTCAATTAGACGTTTAATGTTTAGTGAAACTTCACGGCGAAGATCACCTTCAACAGCGTGTTTTTCAACTGCAAGACGAATATTTGCTAATTCATCTTCTGTTAAATCACGAACACGTGTATTTTCAGAAACGCCTGCTTCTTTTAATACTTGGATAGCGGTAGATTTACCGATTCCGTAAACATATGTTAAAGAAATAACCACGCGCTTTTCACGAGGAATATCAATACCTGCAATACGTGCCATTAGCGTCGTGCACCTCCTTCTTTATTATCCTTGTTTTTGTTTGTGTTTAGGATTTTCACAAATTACCATAACTTTTCCTTTGCGTCGAATAACTTTACATTTTTCGCATATAGGTTTTACAGATGGTCTTACCTTCATCATCCATACCTCCTTATTATATCGGAGCTTATCATTTATTTGTAACGGTACGTAATACGCCCTCTAGTCAAATCATACGGAGAAAGTTCAACCGTAACCTTGTCTCCAGGTAGGATTCGAATGAAGTGCATACGAATCTTTCCTGACACATGTGCTAAAACGGTGTGACCATTCTCAAGTTCTACTTTAAACATTGCATTCGGTAACGTATCTTTAACGGTACCTTCTACTTCAATTGCATCGTCTTTCGCCATCGAGTTGATCTCCCTTCTTAAAATCAGTCAAATACTCATTGACAAACTTTGATATAGCAAAACGCAGCTTACCATTTGTTACACGACCACTTTCTAGAAGGCTGTTTTGGACTTCAGGAGAAATATAATCTATTGGTTCAATATGACTCATGTTTTTCTTTTTAGGTCTGTCATATTTTCTCTTTTCTCCATCCGCAAGCATAACAAAACGATCATCTATTGTTTGAATGACAATCGCAAACTGTCCTGCCTCACGTCCTTGTAAGATACGAACAACTTGACCTATTCGAGGCCTCGACTCTGAATCCTTCAACTACATTCACCTTCACTTAGGCTATTGTTAATACTTCAAAACCTTCTTCTGTTACAGCAATAGTATGTTCAAAATGAGCACACATTTTACCATCATGGGTGACAACCGTCCAATTATCTGCGGGAAGTTTTTTTACAAAGCGTGCCCCTGCGATCACCATTGGTTCAACGGCTAGGACCATGCCTAGTTTCAAATGCGGACCTTTATTAGGTAGACCGTAACTTGGAATATTGGGATCCCCATGTAGTTTTTTCCCTGCACCGTGACCCGCGTATTCTCATACGATACGAAACCCAAATGGTTCCTCATAGTTTTGAATGGCATGCGATATATTTGAAAGGCGGACACCTGGCTTTGCCTCATCAATACCTTTAAACAAGCTAGTCTTTGTAACCTCTAACAAACTTTTTGTTTGCTTATCTATTGTACCGACAGGATAGGTCCAAACAGAATCTCCATGATAGGAGTGCAATGCAGCACCTATATCAATACTAATAATATCTCCGTTATTAAGCACCCTGTCTCCAGGAATACCATGAACTAATTGTTCATTAACAGAGGTACAAATACTACCACGAAACCCATTATACCCTTTAAATGATGGAATTGCATCCATGCTGCGAATGAAACTTTCAGCAATTGTATCCAATTCTCTGGTTGTTATTCCGGGTTGGATGAGAGGTTTTAACTTCTCATGCGTTAAAGCAACGATTTTGCACGTCCATCGCATCCATTCAGTTCACGTGGTGATTTGCAATAAATCATTTAGATAATTCTCCAAGTTTACTGTTTATATCTTGAAATACTTCGTTTATATCTCGATTACCATTAATCGTTTCAAGATAGCCTTTTTCTTGATAGAAATTTAGTAACGGTTGTAACTGCTCTATGTTAACTTCTAATCGTTTTTGCACGGTTTCTGCTGTATCATCATCACGCTGAATGAGTGACGCACCATCTTTGTCGCAAATCCCTTCTTGCTTTGGAGGATTAAAGACTACATGATACGTAGCTCCACACGACGGACAAATTCTCCGACCTGTTAAACGCTCCAATAATTGGTCTTGAGGAACATCGATATGAAGTACAAAATCTAATGGTTGATTCATATCGGCAAGCAATTGCTCTAGCGCTTCTGCTTGAGCGATTGTTCTTGGGAATCCATCTAATAGGAATCCCTTATTACAATCACTTTTGCTCAAACGTTCTTTCACAATGCCTATCGTTACTTCATCCGGAACAAGCGCTCCTTGATCCATAAATCCTTTAGCTTTCATTCCGAGTTCTGTTCCTTCTTTCATTGCTGAACGGAACATATCTCCAGTAGAGATATGAGGGATCTTATATTCTTCTACAATCTTTTCTGCCTGTGTGCCTTTACCAGCTCCAGGCAAACCCATAAGGATTAAATTCACCGAATTCCCCTCGCTCTCAATTCCATAACATTAAGTCGCCTAGGTTATTTTATAAAACCTTTATAGTGACGTTTTACTAACTGACTTTCTAATTGTTTCATTGTTGTTAATGCAACCCCTACGACGATCAACAGACTTGTTCCACCAATTTGAATGGATTGCGGTAATCCTGCTGCCGCACCAAGCGCAATTGGTAATACAGAAACAGCTGCTAAGAAGATAGAGCCTACAAATGTTAGGCGATACATAACACGCGTTAAATACGTTTCTGTGTTTTTACCAGGACGAATCCCAGGTACATATCCACCCTGCTTCTTCAAGTTTTCTGCCATTTGTTCAGGGTTAACTTGAACAAAAGTGTAGAAGTAGGTAAATGCGATAATCAATGCTACGTAAATAACCATACCAATTGGTTGTGTATAGTCAAAAATGTTAGCAATAGTTGATGCGAACGTGCTATTTTCAAAGAAACTAGCGATCGTTCTTGGTGCAACTATAAATGAAATCGCGAAGATTACCGGAATAACCCCTGCTGCATTAACTTTTAAAGGTAAGTGTGTAGATTGACCACCAACAGGTGATCGATTTACTAATCTTTTAGCATATTGAACAGGTATTTTACGTAGAGCTTCTTGAATAAAGATAACTCCCACAATAACTGCTAGTATAACTAATACAATAAGCGCTACAATGATAATGTTTAAGAATAATTCATCACCAACATTTTCACCGAAGTACTGTGCATATAATGTGTTAACGCCACCCGGGATTGCTGCAGTGATACCAGCAAAGATAAGAATGGAAATACCATTTCCAACACCATGACTCGTGATCTGCTCACCAAGCCACATTAAAAATGCCGTTCCACTAGTTAACACAATTGCTATTACAAAAAATTTACCTGGACCTGGGTTTGCAATCAACTGACCACCAGTCATTGCGTTAAACCCGATCGACATTGCAATTGCCTGAATAAAAGCAAGAACAATCGTTCCATAGCGGGTAAACTGAGCTAATTTTTTTCGGCCTACTTCACCTTGTTTCTTCCATTCAGTGAACTTAGGTACAACGTCCATTTGCAATAACTGCATAATGATAGATGCTGTAATGTAAGGCATAATCCCCATTGCGAAAATGGAGAAGTTTTTTAGTGCTCCGCCCCCGAATGTATTCAGGAATCCGAAAACACTTTGCTCGTTCATAAAGTCAATTGTATTTCTATCTGTAAATGGTACTGGAATAAATGTACCAAGTCGAAATACGATTAACATTAAAAGTGTAAAGATGATCTTTGATCGAATGTCTGCCACGCGCATAAAATTGGAGATTGTACGAAACATTAAATCACCTCAGTTTGACCGCCCGCTGCTTCTATAGCTTCTTTAGCAGAAGCTGAGAACTTGTGAGCTTTGACAGTTATTTTTTTCTCTAGTACACCATTACCAAGTACTTTAATACCTGCTTTCAGCTTGCTTACAACACCTGTTTCAAGTAGCAATTCAGGTGTTACTTCTGTGCCATCTTCAAAACGATTCAATGTTTCTAGGTTAACGATTGCGAACTCCTTACGGTGGATGTTTGTAAATCCACGTTTAGGAAGTCTTTGGAATAAAGGCATTTGGCCACCCTCGAAACCTAGACGAACGCCTCCACCCGAACGAGACTTTTGTCCTTTGTGACCGCGCCCTGAAGTTTTTCCATTACCAGAAGACATTCCGCGACCTACACGGTTACGTTCTTTTCTAGCTTGTGATGGTTTTAATTCATGAAGTTTCATGCGAGCACCTCCTCTTTGCGCTAATAAGTTTTTAAACTTCTTTAACCGTAACTAAATGAGATACTTTGTTGATCATTCCACGAAGGACTGGCGTATCTTCACGTACGATTGATTGATGAATCTTATTTAATCCAAGTGTTTTGACAGTAGCCTTTTGCACTTCTGATCTGCCAATAACGCTGCGCTTGAGGGTAATTTCTAACTTTTTAGACATAACTTTCCCTCCTTATCCTAACAGTTCTTCTACAGATTTTCCACGTAGTTTAGCAACTTCTTCGGCACGCTTAAGTTCTTTTAAACCATTAATCGTTGCACGAACCATGTTAATTGGTGTATTTGAACCTAAAGATTTAGATAAAATGTCACCTACACCTGCAAGCTCTAATACCGCACGAACTGGTCCACCAGCGATTACTCCAGTACCTTCTGCAGCTGGTTTCATTAAGATGCTACCTGCACCAAATCCACCCGTAACATCATGTGGAATTGTTGTTCCAACGATTGGTACTGTAATGAGATTTTTCTTTGCATCATCAATTGCTTTTTTGATCGCGTCTGGTACTTCTTGTGCTTTACCTGTACCAAAGCCTACATGGCCATTCTTGTCTCCAACTACTACTAAAGCAGCAAAACGGAAACGACGACCACCTTTAACTACTTTCGCTACACGATTGATCGTTACTACGCGTTCTTCAAGATCTAATTTATTCGGATCAATGTTTGTAAGCAATATATGTCCCTCCTTTAACAATTAAAATTCAAGACCTGCCCTACGAGCAGCCTCTGCTAATGCTTTAACACGTCCGTGATATAAATATCCGCCACGGTCAAAGACCACGTTTTTAAAACCATTTTCTGTTGCACGAGTCGCAATAAGTTCGCCAACTTTTTCTGCTGCTTCAATATTACCTGTAGATCCTGCGTCAAAACCGTTGTCTACAGTAGAAGCGCTAGCGACTGTTACGCCATTTACATCATCAATTAATTGTGCATAGATGTGTTTATTTGAACGGTATACGTTTAGACGTGGGCGTTCTGCTGTACCGGATAGGTTTTTGCGAACACGCAAATGTCTTTTTCTACGAACCGAATTTTTATCTGGTTTAGTGATCATCTAGGTCACTCCTTTCTGCTTGCTAACTTGCCTTACTTAGCAGTTTTACCTTCTTTACGACGTACATATTCGCCTTCGTAACGAATACCTTTTCCTTTATAAGGCTCAGGTGGGCGAATGGCTCTAATATTAGCAGCTACCGCACCAACTGCTTCTTTATCAATACCTTTTACGATAAGCTTCGTGTTTGTAGGAACATCAATTTCAATACCTTCACGTTGCTCAACTTCAACCGGATGTGAGTATCCAGCACTAATAACAACCTTCGTTCCTTGCTTTGTAGCACGATAACCGACACCTTGAATTTCTAATGCCTTCTCATATCCTTTATGGACACCTTCAACCATGTTACCAATTAGGCTACGAGTTGTTCCGTGTAAAGCACGGTGTAGTTTGTTATCACTTGGACGCTCAACTGTAAGAATATTATCTTCAATTTTCACTTTCATGTCCTCATGGAACGTACGAGTAAGTTCACCTTTTGGACCTTTAACTGTAATTGTGCTGCCGTCAATTTTAACTTCGACGCCTTCAGGGATTTCTAACAATTTAAGACCTATACGAGACATTCATTGCACCTCCTAACTTCGTATTGTAAATTACCAAATATATGCTAGCACTTCGCCGCCAATAGCTTGCTCACGTGCTTCTTTATCAGATAATACGCCTTTAGACGTAGATACAATTGCAATGCCAAGTCCGTTCAATACTTTTGGAATTTCATCAGCTTTGGCATAAACGCGTAGACCTGGTTTACTGATACGCTTCAACCCAGTAATAACACGCTCTTCATTTGCACCATACTTAAGAAAAATGCGTATAACACCTTGTTTATTATCTTCAACGAATTCATAATCGCGGACAAAGCCCTCGCGCTTTAGAATATCTGCAATTTCTTTTTTAAGTGTTGATGCAGGAAGTTCTAATTTCTCATGGCGGACCATGTTTGCGTTACGAATACGAGTAAGCATATCTGCGATTGGATCTGTCATAACCATTATTCATTACCTCCTTCCCTAATCGGGGTTTACCAGCTTGCTTTTTTGACACCAGGAATTTGACCTTTATAGGCAAGTTCACGGAAACAAATACGGCAAAGTTTGAATTTACGTAATACTGAGTGTGGACGTCCACAACGTTCGCAACGTGTATACTCTTGTACTTTAAATTTAGCAGTGCGCTTTTGTTTCGCTATCATTGATTTTTTAGCCACAATTTTCCCTCCTTCTTGAGCTTACCGCTTAATTTTGGAAAGGCATGCCAAGCTGAGTTAAAAGTTCGCGTGCTTCTTCATCAGTGTTAGCTGTTGTAACGATGACAATATCCATTCCGCGTACTTTATCGACTTGGTCGTAGTTGATTTCTGGGAAAATCAGTTGTTCTTTCACACCTAAAGTGTAGTTGCCGCGACCATCAAAAGCTTTTTTAGAGATCCCGCGGAAATCACGCACACGTGGAAGTGATACAGCGATTAGCTTTTGAAGGAACTCATACATACGTTCACCACGAAGGGTTACTTTTGCACCGATCGGCATTCCTTCACGTAAACGGAAACCAGCGATTGATTTCTTAGCTCTAGTTACCATTGGTTGTTGCCCAGAAATTAGTGCTAGTTCTTCTACTGCCTTATCTAATGATTTTGTATTTTGTACAGCATCTCCAACACCCATATTAATAACAATTTTATCTACTTTTGGTACTTGCATTACAGAGTCATAATTGAATTTTTCAATCATAGATGAAACTGTATCATCTTGATATTTTTGTTTCAATTCGTTCACCTGTTAGCCCTCCTTTCATCGCTATTTATTTATCTAATGTGTCACCTGATTTTTTAGCGATACGTACTTTCTTGCCATTACGTACTTCGTAGCCGACACGAGTTGGTTCTCCCGATTTAGGATCTATCGGCATTACATTTGAAACATGAATAGGTGCTTCTTGGCTAAGAATTCCACCTTGAGGATTATCCTGTGATGGTTTCGCGTGTTTCTTAATTATGTTAACACCTTCAACTAAGACACGTTCTTTTTTAGGATAAGATTCTAGGATTGTACCTAGTTTACCTTTATCCTTGCCAGAGATTACCTTAACTTTGTCACCTTTTTTTACATGCATACCTGTCGCACCTCCTTAACAAGGCTATCAATATCTATATCCGCATCTCTCTTAAAGTACTTCTGGAGCAAGAGAAACTATTTTCATAAATTTTGCATCACGCAATTCACGTGCAACTGGTCCGAAGATACGAGTACCTCGTGGACTTTTATCGTCACGTATAATTACCGCTGCGTTTTCGTCGAATTTAATGTAAGAACCATCTTTACGTCTCATACCAGATTTTGTTCTTACAATAACAGCTTTAACAACTTCACCTTTTTTGACAACGCCTCCAGGTGTTGCTTGTTTCACCGTGCAGACAATTACATCTCCAATATTAGCAGTCTTGCGGCCTGAACCTCCAAGAACTTTGATCGTTAATACTTCACGAGCTCCTGAATTGTCTGCTACTTTTAACCGACTCTCTTGTTGAATCATATCGCAGTAACCTCCCTTCGGAATGCTTCCGAGCGAACTTTATTAAATAATAACCGCTTCTTCTACCACTTCAATTAAACGGAAACGTTTAGTTGATGAAAGTGGACGAGTTTCCATAATGCGAACAATATCACCTGTTTTAGCTTGATTGTTTTCATCATGTGATTTGAATTTCTTTGAATACTTAACACGTTTTCCATATAATTTATGGAATTTATATGTTTCAACTAGTACAGTAATTGTCTTATCCATTTTGTCAGAAACGACACGACCAGTATAAACTTTACGATTGTTACGTTCAGTCATTCGAGGCTAACCTCCTCTCATTTATCCGTTTTTTACGCTTAGCTCTCTTTCACGTACAACAGTTTTCAAACGCGCAATTGATTTGCGAACTTCACGAAGACGTGCTGTGTTTTCCAATTGACCTGTAGCTAATTGGAAACGTAGATTGAATAGTTCTTCTTTCAATGACTTAACCTTTTGTTCAATTTCGGCAGTGGTTAGTTCTCTAATTTCATTAGCCTTCATTGATTTCACCACCAATTTCTTCACGTTTTACAAATTTTGTTTTAATCGGTAATTTGTGAGAAGCAAGACGTAAAGCTTCACGAGCCACTTCTTCAGAAACACCAGCAATTTCAAACATAATTTTCCCTGGTTTAACAACTGCAACCCATCCTTCAGGAGCACCTTTACCAGAACCCATTCGAACCTCTAGAGGCTTAGCAGTATATGGCTTATCAGGGAAGATTTTAATCCAAACTTTACCGCCACGTTTCATATAACGAGTCATTGCAATACGTGCAGACTCGATTTGACGGCTAGTGATCCATGATGCATCTAGTGCTTGTAAACCATACTCACCAAAAGCAACTGTTGTACCACCTTTTGCTTGGCCTCTCATTTTACCACGATGTTGTCTACGATACTTTACACGTTTAGGCATTAACATAATGCTTGCCCCCTTCCTTATTTTTTGTTTCTTGTTGGAAGGACTTCTCCTCTGTAAATCCACACTTTAACACCGAGTTTACCGTAAGTAGTATCGGCTTCAGCAGTACCATAATCGATATCTGCGCGAAGTGTGTGTAGAGGCACAGTTCCTTCACTATAATGTTCAGCACGTGCGATATCCGCTCCACCTAAACGACCAGATACTTGTGTACGAATACCCTTTGCACCTGCACGCATTGCGCGTTGGATTGTTTGTTTTTGTGCACGACGGAAAGAAATACGGTTTTCCAATTGACGAGCAATGTTCTCAGCAACTAGTTTCGCATCTAAATCAGCTCTTTTTACTTCTACGATATTGATATGGACACGTTTGCCAGTTAAAGCGTTCAAAGAATTACGAAGCGCTTCTACTTCTGAACCACCCTTACCAATAACCATACCTGGTTTAGCTGTAGAGATCGATACGTTAACGCGGTTTGCCGCACGTTCGATTTCGATACTTGAAACAGCTGCATCTTTTAGACGTTGCTCAATATATTCACGAATCTTAATATCTTCATGCAATAAGTCTGCATAGTCTTTGCCAGCGTACCATTTTGATTCCCAGTCACGAATAACGCCAACACGAAGTCCTATAGGATTAACTTTTTGACCCACAGATTATCCCTCCTTCTTTTCTGATACTACCACAGTGATGTGGCTTGTTCTTTTATTAATCTTACTAGCACGACCCATAGCGCGAGGACGGAAACGTTTCATAGTAATCCCTTCATCTACAAACGCTTCAGACACTACTAGACTGTCAGGGTTCATTTCATAATTGTGTTCTGCGTTAGCGATAGCAGATTTTAATACCTTCTCAACAACCGGTGAAGCACCACGTTGTGTATGATTTAATATTGCAATCGCTTCTCCAACTTGTTTTCCTCGAATTAAATCAACGACTAATCGAACTTTACGAGGAGCAATACGAACGGATTTTGCAACAGCTTTAGCCTGCATGAAGAGTACCTCCTCTCATTAGCGTTTTGTTTTTTTATCATCGCCTGCGTGTCCCTTATACGTTCGGGATGGCGCAAACTCACCTAATTTGTGTCCTACCATATCTTCAGTTACATAAACCGGTACGTGTTTACGACCGTCATATACCGCGATGGTGTGACCGATGAAATTAGGGAATATTGTAGAACGACGTGACCAAGTTTTAACAACTTGCTTCTTGTCATCTTCGTTAAGTTTCTCAACCTTTTTTAATAAGTGATCATCCGCAAAAGGTCCTTTTTTTAAGCTACGACCCATACGTGAACCTCCCTTCGTGACTGATGGACGGGCGTTAATCCCCGCCATTCAATCCCGTTATTTTTTACGTTTACGAACGATGAATTTATCTGTAGATTTATTCTTTTTACGCGTTTTATAACCAAGTGTAGGTTTACCCCAAGGTGACATTGGTGATTTACGTCCGATTGGCGCACGTCCTTCACCACCACCGTGTGGGTGATCATTAGGGTTCATTACAGAACCACGAACTGTTGGACGAATACCTTTCCAACGAGAGCGACCTGCTTTACCTACATTGATTAATTCGTGTTCTAGGTTTCCTACTTGACCTACTGTAGCGCGACATGTACTTAGTACTAAGCGCACTTCACCAGAAGTAAGACGAACTAGCACGTATTTATCTTCACGACCAAGGATTTGCGCTTGAGCACCTGCAGATCTAGCTAGCTGAGCTCCGCGTCCCGGCTTTAATTCTACGTTATGAATAATAGTACCTACTGGAATATCTTCTAATTTCAGTGCGTGACCTACTTTAATGTCAGCACCTTCACCAGATAGAATTTGATCTCCTACTTCTAAACCTTTCGGAGCTAAAATATAACGTTTTTCACCATCAGCATAGTGAATTAAGGCAATATTAGCGGTACGGTTAGGATCGTATTCGATTGTAGCAACGCGTCCTGGTATTCCATCTTTGTCACGCTTAAAATCGATAATACGATATTGACGTTTGTGACCGCCGCCTTGATGACGAACAGTTAATTTACCTTGGTTGTTACGGCCACCACGTTTGTGTAATGGGCTTAACAAGGATTTTTCTGGCTTATCCGTTGTGATTTCAGCGAAATCAGATGCTGTCATCCCACGTCTACCATTAGAAGTTGGTTTATACTTCTTAATCGCCATCTTCGTTTCCCTCCTTCTTTAAATAGTTATTTACTCGACACCTTCAAAGAAATCTAGTTCTTTGCTGTCTTGAGATAATTGTACAATAGCTTTTTTACGATCTGAGCGAAAACCACCGTATTTACCCATGCGCTTGAATTTACCTTTTAGGTTCATTGTGTTTACTTTCTCCACTTTAACACCAAAAACTAATTCAATTGCACTTTTAATTTCAGTTTTATTCGCTTTAGGACTTACTTCAAACGTATATTTTTTCTCTGCCATTAAGTCAGCAGAGTTTTCAGTAATAACTGGGCGCTTAATAATATCACGTGGATCCTTCATTATGCAAGCACCTCCCCTGCTTTTTCAGCTGCTTCTTTTGTTAAGATCAGCTTGTCATGCGTAAGCAAGTCTAGTACATTTACTTCACTTACAGTTAATACTTTTACGTTAGGCAAGTTATTAGCAGAACGAGCAACAACTACATCAGTATCTGCAGTAACGATTAGTGCTTTTTCATTAACATTTAAAGCAGATAATAAATTAACTACTTCTTTTGTTTTTGGTGCTTCAAAAGCAAGTGCTTCTAAAACTACCAAGTTCTCTTCTTGTACTTTAGAAGATAGTGCTGATTTAAGCGCTAAACGGCGTACTTTCTTTGGTAACTTGTAGCTGTAACTACGTGGAGTTGGGCCAAATACAGTTCCACCACCAACCCATTGTGGAGAGCGAATAGAACCTTGACGTGCACGTCCTGTTCCTTTTTGACGCCACGGCTTACGACCACCACCACGAACTTCTGAACGGCCTTTCACCGCATGTGTACCTTGACGTAGAGATGCGCGTTGCATCACTACTGCGTCATGTAACACAGAAGTATTTGGTTCGATTCCGAAAACAGCATCATTTAATTCTACATCGCCAACTTGCGATCCAGCTTGGTTATAAAGTGCTACTTTAGGCATGACATATCCTCCCTTCAATATATAATTAGTTACCTTTAACGGCACTTGTTATTTTTACATAAGATTTTTTTGCACCAGGTACATTACCTTTGATTAAAAGTAGGTTACGTTCTGTATCTACTTTAACAACTTCAAGGTTTTGTATCGTGATTTGTTCTCCACCCATTTGTCCAGGAAGGTTCTTCCCTTTAAATACGTGCATTGGGTCAATAACACCCATTGAACCCGGTCTTCTATGGTAACGAGAACCGTGTGACATTGGTCCACGAGATTGGTTGTGGCGCTTAATAGAGCCCTGGAAACCTTTACCCTTCGAAGTTCCTGTTACATCAACGACATCGCCAACAGCGAAAACGTCTACGCCGATCTCCTGACCTACTTCATATGTTTCAAGATCCGCGTCACGGAATTCACGAATGTAGCGCTTAGGCGTTGTGTTCGCTTTTTGAGCATGGCCTTGTACGGGTTTATTCGCATTGTTTTTCTTTTGATCAGCAAATCCTAATTGGACCGCTTCATAACCATCATTTTCAGATGTCTTCTTCTGAAGTACTACGTTTGGCTCAGCTTGAACTACAGTTACTGCGACTAATTCGCCATCTTCTGAGAATAGCTGAGTCATGCCGATTTTGCGACCTAAGATTCCTTTCGTCATCCGTTACACCTCCTAATAATTAATTCTTTATAGTTTGATTTCAATATCCACACCAGACGGTAAATCAAGACGCATTAATGAGTCAACCGTTTGTGGTGTTGGGCTTACGATATCAATAAGACGCTTGTGTGTGCGCATTTCGAACTGCTCACGAGAATCTTTGTATTTGTGTACTGCACGCAAGATTGTATAGATTGTTTTTTCTGTAGGTAGTGGAATCGGTCCAGATACATTAGCACCAGAGCGTTTCGCAGTATCTACAATTTTCTCTGCAGACTGATCAAGAATACGGTGATCATATGCTTTTAAACGAATTCTTATTTTTTCTTTTGCCATTATTTTCCCTCCTTTTCGCCCATTTTTATAATAGACTTTCTCCGCGAAAATTTTCTTAACAACCCGCCATGGCAAAGGGGCCGGGTGTGTCAACAACCTTCCGCATCATCGCCTTTTATGACCAACATTACATATTATATAGAATTATAGGTATGAATGCAACCATAAATTGCAGAAATTTATTCATAGATTAACACCTAAATGATTATACATGAAAGTGAGCACAGATTTCAAGTCCACGTAATCTTTTTGCTTTATTTACCAGTATAATATCCGCGTTCTCTACTATTATCGACTTACTACTCAATTATTAGACGCATGAGAATGAACAAAAGTGCGGTGTGCCAGTTTAGCGACGCATGGACTTGGACTCGAAACAATAAAATCATTTGTTTCTGCGGTGTATATTCATTTTAGCTTTCCTTAGTGCGATTACTCGTCCCACCGAAGACATTTGGACTGAGCCGTAGGACAAGGAAGACTTCGGCCGCATCAACCTCGCACGAAGAAAATTGGTTTTTATTTTCAAGCAGATAAAGGAAACACGATCAGCGTAAGCGAATCGATGTTGATTTATTGTACGGAGTTAGGTGTTGTCTCGCTAGTCGCTGGATGTGGCTAAATAACTTAGTAAGAATATACAGTTGTTTAATTTTATATATTCCAAGAAAATAATAAAACAGGCAACGATTAGATCGCTGCCTGTTAGGTTTTAAGCTATTAAGCTAAATTACTTCGTGATTTTAGCAACAACGCCAGCGCCTACTGTACGTCCACCTTCACGGATTGAGAATTTTGTACCTTCTTCAATCGCGATTGGAGAGATAAGTTCTACTGTCATTTCTACGTTATCACCAGGCATTACCATTTCAACGCCTTCAGGAAGGTTGATCACACCAGTTACATCCGTTGTACGGAAGTAGAACTGAGGACGGTAGTTCGTGAAAAATGGAGTGTGACGTCCACCTTCTTCTTTAGATAGTACATAAACTTCTGCTTTGAAGTCTGTGTGTGGAGTGATTGTACCTGGCTTAGCAAGTACTTGACCACGGTTGATATCATCACGAGCAACCCCACGAAGAAGTGCACCAATGTTATCTCCAGCTTCAGCATAATCAAGAAGTTTACGGAACATTTCAACACCAGTTACAGTTGTTTTAGATGGTGCTTCAGCAAGACCGATGATTTCGATCTCGTCACCAACTTTAACTACACCACGTTCTACACGTCCTGTAGCAACTGTTCCACGACCAGTGATTGAGAATACGTCCTCAACTGGCATCATGAAAGGTTTTTCAGTGTCACGATCTGGTCTTGGGATGTACTCATCAACAGCATCCATTAATTCGAAGATCGCATCTACATATTTCTCGTCGCCTTCAAGTGCTTTAAGAGCAGAACCTTTGATTACTGGTACATCATCACCAGGGAAGTCATACTCAGAAAGAAGGTCACGAACTTCCATTTCTACTAATTCAAGAAGCTCTTCGTCATCTACCATGTCACATTTGTTTAAGAATACTACAACCGCAGGTACACCAACTTGACGAGAAAGTAGGATGTGCTCACGAGTTTGTGGCATTGGACCATCAGCAGCTGAACAAACTAGGATTGCTCCGTCCATTTGTGCTGCACCTGTGATCATGTTTTTAACATAGTCAGCGTGTCCTGGGCAGTCAACGTGTGCATAGTGACGAGTTTCAGTTTCATACTCAACGTGTGCAGTTGAGATTGTGATTCCGCGTTCACGTTCTTCTGGTGCACCATCGATTTGGTCATAAGCACGAGCTTCACCAATACCGAATTTGTTGAAAAGTACAGTTGTAATTGCTGCAGTTAAAGTTGTTTTACCATGGTCAACGTGTCCAATTGTACCAATATTAACGTGGTCTTTTGAACGATCAAATTTTGCTTTACCCATTTATAGTTCCTCCTTTAATAAATAAAAGTTACTTTTAAGTATATTTATGTGTTGCTTAGAAACAACTTAGGGCAAGTTGTTTCTAAGCCTACAATACAATTTATACTCGATTCATGTCAAAAAATCAATCACTCACCAGCATGTTTTTTAACAATTTCTTCAGTAATGCTTTTTGGTGTTTCTTCATAGTGATCAAAATGCATCGTGTAAGTTCCACGACCTTGCGTGTTTGAACGCAATGCAGTCGCATAACCAAACATTTCTGCAAGTGGTACGAATGCTTTTACAACTTGTGCAGTTCCACGAGCTTCCATACCTTCTACACGTCCACGACGAGATGTAACATCACCCATAATATCACCCATGTATTCTTCTGGAACAACAACTTCCACTTTCATCAAAGGTTCTAGTAATACAGGTTGACATTTGTTTTTCGCCGCTTTAAGTGCCATTGATGCCGCTACTTTAAATGCCATCTCGTTTGAGTCAACATCGTGATAGCTTCCATCAAACAGTGTTGCTTTAATGTCGATTAGTGGGAATCCAGCGATTACACCGTTACCCATCGCTTCTTTGACACCAGCTTCTACAGATCCAACGTACTCACGCGGCACAGAACCACCGACAGTTTTATTTTGGAACTCAAATCCAGCGCCTTCTTCGTTTGGCTCAAATTTAATCCAAACGTGTCCGTACTGACCACGACCACCAGACTGACGAACGAATTTACCTTCAACATCAGCAGATCCACGGAAAGTTTCACGATATGATACTTGAGGAGCACCAACATTCGCTTCTACTTTAAATTCACGCTTCATACGATCTACAATGATATCAAGGTGAAGCTCACCCATCCCTGAAATAATCGTCTGACCAGTTTCAGGATTTGTTTCTGTTTTAAAAGTCGGATCTTCTTCTGCTAGCTTACCTAACGCAACAGACATTTTATCTTGGTCTGCTTTTGTTTTAGGCTCGATCGCAACTGAGATAACCGGTTCTGGGAATTCCATTGATTCTAAGATTACTAAACTCTTCTCATCGCATAAAGTGTCCCCTGTTGAAGTGTCTTTTAAACCAACAGCTCCAGCAATATCACCACAGTAAACCTCAGCAATCTCCTCACGAGAGTTAGCGTGCATTTGTAGGATACGTCCTACACGTTCACGTTTATCTTTCGTTGAGTTCTTAACATAAGATCCTGCTTTTAGTGTACCTGAATAAACACGGAAGAAAGTAAGTTTACCAACGAATGGATCGGTAGCTACTTTAAATGCTAATGCAGAGAATGGCTCGTTATCATCTGCTTTACGATTTGTTTTCTCTTCCGTTCCAGGAACGATACCTTCGATTGGCGGTACATCCATTGGTGATGGCAAGTAATCAAGTACACCGTCAAGAAGTATTTGTACTCCTTTGTTTTTAAATGCAGATCCACAAAACACTGGGTAGAATTCTACATCTAACGTACCTTTACGAATACCTGCTTTTAATTCATCAACTGTAATTTCTTCGCCTTCTAAATACTTCATCATTAATTCTTCATCAAGTTCAGCTACTGCTTCTACTAATTTAGTATGATATTCATCAGCTAATTCCTTATATTCATCAGGAATTTCGCGAGCTTCTGCACGCGTGCCTAAATCATCCAAATAGAAGTATGCTTCCATATTAACAAGGTCAATGATCCCTTCAAAATTGTCTTCTGCACCGATTGGTAATTGCACTGGATGTGCATTTGCACCTAAACGATCATGAATTGTTCCAACAGAATAAAGGAAATCAGCACCGATTTTATCCATCTTGTTAACAAAAACAACACGCGGCACACCGTATGTTGTCGCCTGACGCCATACTGTTTCAGTTTGTGGTTCTACACCGGACTGTGCATCAAGTAATGCTACTGCACCATCTAATACACGTAATGAACGTTCAACCTCAACGGTGAAATCAACGTGTCCAGGAGTATCAATAATATTGATACGATGTCCTTTCCACTGAGCCGTTGTTGCAGCAGAAGTGATCGTGATTCCACGTTCTTGTTCCTGCTCCATCCAGTCCATTTGAGAAGCGCCTTCGTGTGTTTCACCGATTTTATGGATACGGCCCGTATAGAAAAGAATACGTTCCGTTGCTGTTGTTTTACCAGCATCAATGTGGGCCATAATACCGATATTACGTGTCTTTTCCAAGGAGAACTCTCTTGGCATGCGTATTTCTCCTTCCTTATAAAAAGAATTTGATTTGTTGTTGGTCTTACTTAAGTATATTACCCGTCGGCATTACACATCCAACTAATACGTGTGGATTAGCAAGCCTCAGGGTGATAATAATACATACTATTCAAATTACCAACGGTAGTGAGCAAACGCTTTGTTTGCTTCTGCCATTTTGTGCATATCTTCGCGTTTTTTAACAGCTGCACCTGTATTGTTAGCTGCATCTAAAATTTCATTCGCAAGACGTTCTTCCATTGTTTTTTCTCCACGTAAGCGAGAATAGTTAACAATGTAACGAAGACCTAGTGCTTGACGACGTTCTGGACGAACTTCTACTGGTACTTGATAGTTTGAACCACCAACACGACGCGCACGTACTTCTAGTACTGGCATTACGTTCTTCATTGCTTGTTCAAATATTTCCATAGAACTCTGTCCGCTACGCTCCTCCACTAATGAAAAGGCGCTATATAGAATTGTTTGTGCTTTACCACGCTTCCCATCTTCCATGATTTGGTTGATAAGGCGTGTGACAAGCTTCGAATTGTGAACCGGATCTGGCAAGACATCACGTTTAGGTACTGGTCCTTTACGAGGCATATGTCCCCCTCCTTTCTTCTCTTTTGTTATATTTGTACTGCATTATTTTTTCTTCGGTCTCTTTGTTCCGTATTTAGAACGACCTTGCATACGACCTTCAACACCAGCCGTATCCAACGCACCACGAACGATATGGTAACGTACACCAGGTAAATCCTTTACACGTCCTCCGCGGATAAGTACAACACTGTGCTCTTGTAGGTTGTGACCAATTCCAGGGATATAAGCTGTTACTTCAATTCCGTTAGTTAAACGAACACGAGCATATTTACGTAACGCCGAGTTCGGTTTCTTAGGAGTTAATGTACCAACACGAGTACATACACCACGTTTTTGTGGAGAAGACTGGTTCGTCAATGATTTCTTAAAGCTATTATAACCTTTATTTAGTGCTGGTGAGTCAGATTTTCTGCCTTTGCTCACGCGCCCTTTGCGTACCAATTGATTAATTGTAGGCATGTTTTTTCCTCCTTTCAGTTAAATCTTTGTAATACCACACATCCAGGTGGTTCATATGTTGGCAAAAAACAAAGCCTTCGCGAACACTTCATTGGTTTCGCCAAAACTTTAACGTTTTATAGCCACTGCCGCTGTCCCTACATCTATACCACACGCATTCCCAAGTTTCTTCATTGATTCCACATGAGAACACGGAATCTGCAAGTCTTTTGCAAGACGCGACACCTTACTAGTTATATGCTGATCAGCATCGTCAGCGATGATAACTTCACTAACCATACCACTTTTCATGGCCTTTAGTGTTTGCTTGGTCCCAATTATTAATCTTGGTTTAACCTGTGCTACTTTTTCATAAGACATCTGGCATCCTCCAAAGCAACAAGGATAAACGGAAGCACCTTTGATATAGTATCATTCTATAAATTTCATGTCAACTGAATTTTATAGAAACATAGGCGCTTCCTATCTTTCCCTTGTTAGCATAAATCTAATTTATCTTGTAATTTCTTCTGTATATTGCTCATCAGTCGTTTCTTCTTCATCCATTTTCGCAGTTATTTTGCGATATCTCGGCATGCCTGTTCCCGCCGGTACCAATTTACCGATGATAACATTTTCTTTCAGTCCAAGCAATTCATCACGTTTACCTTTAATTGCTGCATCGGTTAATACGCGCGTCGTTTCTTGGAATGATGCCGCGGATAAGAATGAATCCGTTTCTAGCGATGCTTTTGTAATACCTAGTAACACTGGACGACCTATCGCCGGTTGGTTACCATCAAGTAAAACTTTTTGGTTGGCATCTCTAAACTGGTGTACCTCTAACAGAGATCCCGGTAGGACGTCTGTATGTCCAGCATCGATAACACGTACTTTACGAAGCATCTGTCTTACCATTACTTCTACGTGCTTATCACCAATTTCTACCCCTTGCATACGGTATACTTTTTGTACTTCTTTTAACAAGTACTCTTGAACACCATCTATGCCTCGGATTTTTAATAATTCTTTTGGATCAACAGAACCTTCTGTTAGCTCTTGCCCTGCAAATACTTTGTCTCCAGCAGCTACTTTCAAGCGTGCGCCATATGGTGCTGTGTAAGATCTGCTTTCAACATCGCCTTGCACAACAATTTCTTGTTTGTCTTTCACTTCATTTACATCTTGTACGATACCTTCAAGTTCACTAATAACCGCTTGCCCTTTTGGATTACGGGCTTCAAACAACTCTTGGATACGCGGTAAACCTTGTGTGATATCATCTCCAGCAACCCCACCAGTGTGGAATGTACGCATTGTTAACTGAGTACCTGGCTCGCCAATAGACTGAGCAGCAATAATACCTACCGCTTCTCCTACTTCAACTTCAGAACCAGTTGCTAAATTGCGACCATAACATCTTTTACATACACCGTGCTTCGTGTTACATGTAAACACAGAGCGAATCGTCACTTTTTCAATACCAGAATCAACAATTTGTTTTGCAATATCTTCGGTTATTACTTCATCACGTTTAATTAGTGTTTCTCCAGAATCCGGATGACGGATAAGTTGGAAAGAAGTACGGCCAATCAGACGGTCAATTAACGGCTCGATCAGCTCGGTTCCTTCTGTAATTGATTGTACAGTCAAACCACGGTCCGTTCCACAATCTTCATCACGAACAATTACATCTTGTGCTACATCAACGAGACGACGTGTTAAGTAACCAGAATCAGCTGTCTTCAGCGCTGTATCGGCAAGACCTTTACGAGCACCGTGTGTAGAAATAAAGTATTCTAATACCGTCAAACCTTCGCGGAAGCTAGACTTGATCGGTAATTCAATAATTCTACCAGCCGGGTTGGCCATTAGTCCACGCATACCAGCAAGCTGTGTAAAGTTGGATGCATTACCACGCGCTCCAGAGTCACTCATCATAAAGATTGGGTTACTAGGGTTTAATGTTTTCATTAAGCGTTCTTGAATATCATCTTTACATTTAGACCAAATAGAGATAACGCGATCGTAACGCTCTTCTTCTGTAATTAAACCACGACGGAATTGTTTGAGAACTTTATCTACTCTAATTTGTGCTTCTTCTAAAATTTCTTGTTTTTCTGCTAGCACAACGATGTCAGAAACACCAACTGTGATACCAGCTTTTGTTGAATAACTAAATCCAAGATCTTTCATTCGATCTAGCATTTTAGAAGTTTCACTGATTTTAAAACGTTTAAATACTTCAGCAATAATATCCCCTAGAATACCTTTTTTGAAAGGAGGGATAATATCGCGGCTCGCGATTTCCTCTTTCACATTCGTTCCTTTGGAAATGAAGTATTTTTCAGGTGTTAAAACTTCTAAATTTTGCTGCGTCGGTTCATTCATATATGGGAATGAACTTGGAAGAATATCATTAAAGATTAGTTTACCAACCGTAGTCAATAACAATTGACTTCGTTGTTCATCAGTAAACGTCACATTTTTTAATGATGATGCCTGGACAGCAATTCTTGTGTGCAAGTGTACATAGCCACTTTGATATGCAATTATTGCCTCATTTAAATCTTTAAAAGCCATTCCTTCACCGATTGCATTTTCGCGTTCCATGGTTAAGTAATAGTTACCTAATACCATATCCTGTGAAGGTGTAACTACTGGCTTACCATCTTTCGGGTTAAGAATGTTCTGTGCAGCAAGCATTAATATTCTTGCTTCTGCTTGCGCTTCAGAAGATAACGGAACGTGAACAGCCATTTGGTCCCCATCAAAGTCAGCGTTATATGCTGTACATACCAATGGGTGTAGACGGATTGCACGACCTTCAACTAATGTCGGTTCAAACGCCTGGATCCCTAAACGGTGCAATGTAGGTGCACGGTTAAGTAACACCGGGTGCTCCTTAATAACTTCTTCTAAAACATCCCATACTTCTGGGTGCAAACGTTCAATTTTACGTTTTGCTGACTTAATATTATGCGCCAAACCTCTTTCAACCAATTCTTTCATAATGAATGGTTTGAAAAGTTCAACAGCCATTTCTTTCGGTAAACCACATTGATACATTTTTAGATGTGGTCCTACTACGATAACGGAACGACCGGAATAGTCTACACGTTTACCGAGTAAGTTTTGACGGAAACGACCTTGTTTACCTTTAAGCATATGTGAAAGAGATTTTAATGGGCGGTTACCAGGTCCTGTAACAGGACGGCCACGACGACCATTATCGATTAATGCATCGACAGCTTCTTGTAGCATACGCTTTTCGTTTTGGACGATAATGCTTGGCGCACCAAGATCTAGTAATCGTTTCAAACGATTATTACGGTTAATTACCCGGCGGTAAAGGTCATTCAAATCAGATGTTGCAAAACGTCCACCATCTAATTGCACCATTGGGCGCAATTCTGGAGGAATGATTGGCAACACATCTAACACCATCCAAGATGGCTTGTTTCCTGAGTTACGGAATGCCTCTAGTACTTCTAACCGTTTAATTGCACGGGTACGACGTTGCCCTTGTGCCGTTTTTAACTCTTCTCGTAGTAAATCTACTTCTTTTTCAAGATCGATATCTTGTAATATTTTACGGATAGCTTCTGCTCCCATTTGCGCTTGGAACGTTTGGCCATATTTTTCACGATACGCACGATATTCTTTCTCAGATAGCAGTTGTTTCTTCTCTAATGCTGTATCTCCAGAATCTGTAACGATATACGCTGCAAAATAAATAACTTCTTCCAGTGCTCTTGGAGACATATCGAGAACGAGTCCCATCCGACTCGGAATACCTTTGAAATACCAGATGTGTGAGACAGGGGCAGCTAGCTCTATATGCCCCATACGCTCACGACGAACTTTTGCCTTTGTTACTTCTACTCCACATCTGTCACAAACGACACCTTTATAACGAACTCGTTTGTATTTTCCACAATGACATTCCCAGTCTTTTTGTGGTCCGAAGATACGCTCGCAAAACAATCCGTCTTTTTCTGGTTTTAACGTACGATAGTTAATTGTTTCCGGTTTTTTTACCTCACCAAAGGACCAAGAACGGATCTTATCAGGTGAAGCTAAACCTATTTTCATAAACTCAAAATTATTTACATCTAACAAGGGGCCTACCTCCCTATTAATATCCAGGTTCTCTTCGCAAAGATCTGACACCTAAAGAGCTCTACTTGCTTTCTTCAACCTCTAGATTAAACTTATCTGCTGATTGGGTATCTTCTTCTTCTAGATCTCGCATCTCAATTTCCGATTCGTCAATGGACAACATTTTTACGTCCATACCTAGACTTTGAAGCTCTTTAATTAATACTTTGAACGATTCAGGAACACCCGGTTCTGGGACATTATCACCCTTAACAATCGCTTCGTATGTTTTCACCCGACCAACAACATCATCAGATTTAACAGTTAGAATCTCTTGTAGCGTGTATGCTGCGCCGTATGCTTCTAGCGCCCAAACTTCCATTTCACCAAAACGCTGTCCACCGAACTGTGCTTTACCACCCAGTGGTTGCTGTGTTACGAGAGAGTAAGGACCAGTTGAACGAGCATGAAGCTTATCGTCAACCATGTGTGCTAGTTTAATCATATACATAACTCCAACAGATACGCGGTTATCAAACGGTTCACCGCTTCTACCGTCATATAGTACCGTCTTCGCATCTCTTGGCATACCAGCTTCTTCCAATGTTTCCCAAACATCTTCTTCGCGCGCACCATCAAATACTGGTGAAGCAACGTGGATACCTAAAGATCTCGCTGCCATACCAAGGTGCATTTCTAACACCTGTCCGATATTCATCCGAGAAGGTACACCTAATGGGTTTAACATAATATCAATTGGTGTTCCATCTGGTAAGAACGGCATATCTTCTTCCGGTAATATTTTAGAGATAACCCCTTTATTACCGTGACGACCAGCCATTTTGTCACCTTCTGAAATTTTACGTTTTTGCACGATATATGCACGAACAAGTTGGTTTACTCCCGGTGGAAGTTCATCGCCATCTTCACGATTAAAGATTTTAACATCTAAGACAATCCCACCAGCACCGTGCGGAACACGTAAAGATGTGTCACGTACTTCTCTGGCTTTCTCACCGAAGATTGCATGTAGAAGGCGCTCCTCTGCAGATAACTCAGTTACCCCTTTAGGTGTAACTTTACCTACAAGTAGGTCACCATCACTAACCTCAGCACCAACACGGATAATACCACGTTCATCTAAGTTTCTTAATGCATCTTCCCCAACATTCGGGATATCTCGTGTAATTTCTTCTGGTCCTAGCTTTGTATCACGAGCTTCTGATTCATATTCCTCAATGTGAATAGAAGTATATACGTCATCTTTAACAAGGCGCTCACTCATAATAATGGCATCCTCGTAGTTGTACCCTTCCCAAGTCATAAAGCCAACAAGTACGTTTCGTCCTAAAGCAAGCTCACCGAGCTCCATAGATGGTCCATCAGCAAGAATTTCACCTTCAACAACATGGTCTCCGACACTAACAATCGGGCGCTGGTTATAACATGTTCCTTGGTTTGAACGTATGAATTTTAACAGGCGATAGCGATCCACATCACCTTTAACTTCATTTCCATCTATCGTTGAAATTCGGCGAACATGAATTTCTTTCGCTTCAACTCTTTCAACAATACCTTCTTGTTTACAAATTACTGCTGCACCAGAGTCTTTACCAGATACATATTCCATACCCGTACCAACTCTTGGTGATTCTGGTTGCATTAGCGGTACAGCTTGACGCTGCATGTTTGCACCCATAAGCGCACGGTTCGAGTCATCATTTTCCAAGAACGGAATACAAGCTGTCGCCGCTGATACTACTTGCTTCGGAGATACATCCATATAGTCAAGACGATCTCTATTTACAACTGTGTTTTCACCACGAAATCTAGCAATTACCTCATCATCGACAAATGATCCATCTTCTGCTAAACGTGCATTCGCTTGGGCAACAACATAGTTGTCCTCTTCGTCAGCAGTAAGGTAATCATACTGATCAGTAACTTTACCTGTTTCAGGGTCAACACGACGATAAGGCGTTTCAATGAACCCAAATGGATTCACCTTCGCATAAGATGATAAGGAGTTAATTAAACCAATGTTTGGTCCCTCAGGCGTTTCAATTGGACACATACGGCCATAGTGCGAGTAGTGAACGTCACGCACTTCAAAGCCAGCACGTTCTCTAGTTAAACCACCAGGTCCTAACGCTGATAGACGACGTTTATGTGTAAGCTCTGCTAATGGATTCGTTTGATCCATAAATTGTGATAACTGTGAGCTTCCAAAAAATTCTTTAATCGACGCAATAACTGGCCTGATATTAATTAATTGTTGTGGTGTAATCGATGACGTGTCCTGAATTGACATCCGTTCACGCACGACACGTTCCATCCTAGACAAACCAATACGGAATTGGTTTTGTAACAATTCACCAACAGAACGCAGTCTACGATTACCTAAGTGGTCAATATCATCCGTTCCACCAACATCGTGTAATATGTTAAAGAAATAACTAATTGCAGAAACAATATCTGCTGGAGCAATATTTTTAACACTTTTGCTTACATTAGCATTACCAATAACATTTAAAGTTTTCTCCCCTTCAGGATCTGTAGGGTCAACGATTTTAATAGACTGGATTTTTATAGGTTCTTCAAGTACACCTTCATGTGGTTCTAAGTGCGCTTCACCGAAGAAACCTTCTTCCGCATCGAGATACGGCATAATTTTATCTAATAAGCGACGATCTAACCTGTCACCTTTTTGAGCAATCACTTCACCTGTCTCTTTATCAACAAGAGGCTCTGCTAGCACTTGATTGAAAAGTCGGTTTTTTATATGAAGCTTTTTGTTTAACTTATATCGACCTACATGAGCGAGATCATATCGTTTTGGATCAAAAAACCGAGATACTAAAAGACTTTTAGCATTATCTACTGTCGGTGGTTCTCCAGGACGTAGACGCTCGTAAATCTCCAATAACGCTTTTTCACTCGTTTCGGTATTATCTTTTTCAAGCGTGTTCTTTAAATACTCATTTTCACCGATCAAGTCAATAATTTCTTGATCATTTCCAAATCCTAGCGCACGCAAAAGGACGGTAATTGGTAATTTACGTGTACGATCAATTCGCACGTGTACAACGTCTTTCGCATCCGTTTCAAACTCTAACCAAGCACCTCGGTTCGGAATTACTGTAGCCGTATTACCTTTTTTACCGTTTTTATCATATTTTTCACCAAAGTATACACTTGGTGAACGTACAAGTTGCGAAACGATTACGCGCTCAGCACCATTAATAACAAAAGTACCTGTTTCCGTCATTAAAGGGAAATCACCCATAAATACTTCTTGCTCTTTCACTTCACCTGTTTCATTGTTTAACAGACGAACTTTCACACGAAGAGGAGCGTTATACGTAACATCTCTTTCTTTTGACTCATCGACCGGATACTTTGGTTCTCCTAAACTGTAATCGACAAATTCTAGTGATAAATTGCCCGCAAAGTCTTCAATAGGAGAAATATCCTGAAACATTTCTCTCAAACCTTCCTCCATGAACCATTTATAGGAGACAGTTTGAATCTCTATTAGATTCGGCAATTCAAGCACTTCACTAATACGTGCATAACTTCTACGTTGGCGGTGTCGTCCATACTGAACTAGTTGACCTGTCAACAGATTCACCCCTCAAATCAAGAATAAAAGAAACGAAGCCAGACGACCATCTATCGGATGTTTGGCTGATTTTGCACCTAACCTAATCGCTAGTTTTACTAGCATAAGTGGTTGACATTCTAAAGCGAAAAGGTATACTTTAATCAGTGCATTGTAATTTGTTCGGTACACATACCGAACAAACTTGCGAATACGTATGTATCCACAAGTTTATATATTGGCACCTGCTCGTTAAAGCACGTGTAATTCATAAACTTGGAAATTAATTTTAAAAACAGTTAAGCCAATGCAGTTCTCACAAAAAACAACACAAAGAACACGAACATTAACGACGATTCTAACATTATCTCCCACTACTAGTTAATTATACATAGAAATAATGTAAAATTTCCTCTTGACAAACAAAGTGTCCTATTGGCATTTTTCAATGTTACCACAATAGGAAAATCGAGTCAATCCCTTTCCCTTTGGGTTTACCTAAACTTTGTTTAATTGTCAAGTTTTTTTGCGCAAAAAATGAAGTAACCTTTATTCTTATTCACTACATTTACTTCAGCAAAGATTTCTTGAAGTTTTTTTTGGGTAGAAGGTGCACCTTGTTTTTTTTGAATTACAATCCACAATTCCCCTTGATCCAAAAGCGCTGTATAACTTTCCTCGAACATACGAAAAATCGTGTCTTTCCCTGCTCGAATCGGTGGATTAATTAAGATCGCAGCATACCGATGATTACGCAAACCTTCCATACCATCAGATACATGAAACGTCACATTAGCTATACCATTTTGCTTAGCATTTTGTTCTGCTAAAGAAACCGCGCGCTCATTAATATCACTTAATACAAATTGGCGATCACTATAAGCTCTTGCAAGAGACAATCCAATCGGACCATATCCACAACCTAGATCCAATATAACTCCATCGATGCTCGGTTCTACAAATGCATCAATCAATGTACGCGACCCAAAATCTACTTCACTTTTTGAAAAAACACCATAATCACTTGTAAACTTCATCGTTTGCCCTCTTAATTCAAATGACCATGTTGACGGCTTGCTCTGTGATTGTGGCTTGTTAGAAAAATAATGATCTGACATGTAAGGCACCTACCTTCAGACTTACTAGTATCTATTGTTCTAATTTCTTAATGCCAACTTATTTTATTGTTTGGGTGTATTAATTTTGCCATTAGAAAGTAGAGGATATGTTAGGCATTAAGTGTCTAGTTTGGTAAGAAAAGAGGTTAACTACACCATTCAAGGAAATTACACCCCAACTATTATTGGAGTATAAGTAAAAGCCCGCCTTAAATAGGCGAGCTCTTCATTACTTATTTCAATGTTACAGAAGCTCCAACTTCTTCAAGTTTAGCTTTCATTTCTTCTGCTTCTTCTTTAGAAATACCTTCTTTAATTGCTCCAGGAGCGTTATCTACAAGATCTTTCGCATCTTTAAGTCCAAGACCTGTGATTTCACGAACAGCTTTAACAACTTTAATTTTCGAAGCTCCAGCACTATCTAGAACTACATCAAATTCAGTTTGCTCTTCAACAGCTTCAGCGCCACCAGCACCACCAACAGCAACAGGAGCTGCAGCAGTTACACCGAATTCTTCTTCAATAGCTTTTACAAGATCGTTTAATTCAAGAACTGACATTTCTTTGATTGCTTCAATAATTTGTTCTTTTGACATGATTTTTTCCTCCTAATGTTTGTTTGAATTTATTTTTTATCATCCGATAATAGGCTTTAAACCTGTATAATCGTTGTTACGCTTCTCAGCCCACGAGCTTCGAAGTATTAAACTTATGCGCCTTGTTCTTCTTTTTGTTCCGCAATTGCTTTTGTAGCATATGCGAAATTGCGAATTGGAGCTTGAAGTACGCTGAGTAGCATAGATAGTAGACCTTCGTAGTTTGGTAGGTCTGCAAGCTCTTTAATTTGATCAAGTGATACAACTTTGCCTTCGATTACGCCGCCTTTAATTTCAAGTGCATTGTGGTCTTTTGCAAACTTATTCAAAATTTTAGCTGGAGCAATTACATCATCATTACTAAACGCAATCGCAGTTGGGCCTACAAGCGTTTCGTTTAGCTCAGCAAGTTCTACTTGCTCTGCCGCACGACGAGACATCGTATTTTTGTATACTTTGAAGTCTACACCAGCTTCACGCAATTGTGTACGTAGTTCTGTTACTTCAGCAACACTTAGACCACGATAATCAACAAGAATTGTTGATTTACTATCGCGGAACTTATCAGCGATTTCTGTCACTAACTGTTTCTTTTTCTCCATTACTTTTGACATCGTTCCACCTCCTATAGAATTTCATCATACCGAACGGCCGTAGTAAAAAAGCCCCCATATAGACATGGAGGCTTGTTGAATGCATCAGATATTTCTATCTTCATTATTCGACACCTCGGCAGGATATTTAAGCATTGCTGCACCTACTGTCTACGGTATAACGTTTATATTCATTTATTTATTAACTTTAAGCAACACCGATTATTATATCTAATTAATTAGCTCAAGTCAATATTATTTATTTTGAGAAAGATGATACGTCAACTTTGATACCAGGTCCCATTGTAGAAGCTATAGAAGCATTCTTCATGTAAACACCTTTAGAAGCTTGTGGCTTTACTTTGATCAATGTTTCTGTGATTGCAGTAAAGTTTTCCGCCAATTTTTGTGCATCAAATGAAATTTTTCCGATTGGAACATGGATGTTAGAAGATTTATCTACACGGTATTCTACTTTACCCGCTTTGATTTCTTCAACTGCTTTTGTTACTTCGAAAGTAACTGTTCCAGTTTTAGGGTTTGGCATTAAACCTTTTGGTCCAAGTACACGACCTAATTTACCAACTTCAGCCATCATGTCTGGAGTTGCTACAACTACATCGAAATCAAACCAACCTTGGTTGATTTTAGCGATTAGATCTTGCTCTCCAACATAATCAGCACCTGCTGCTTCTGCTTCTTTTGCTTTTTCGCCTTTTGCAAATACCAGAACGGTTTGTGTTTTACCAGTACCGTGTGGTAATACAAAAGCACCACGAATTTGTTGGTCAGCTTTCTTCGGGTCAACTCCTAAACGAAATGCTGCTTCAACAGTTTCATCAAAGTTAGCCTTAGAAGTTTGTTTTACTAGTTCAATTGCTTCCTGAACGTCGTATTGCTTTGTACGATCAACAAGTTTAAGTGCTTCTTGTTGCTTTTTTGTTTTTTTTGCCATTATTATTTCCTCCTTGATTGTGGTCTTAACGGTTAATTCATGTACCTCCCACTTTTAAAAGCGGAATTGGATCTCCAAATCCTTATCCTACAAAAAGGTTGCGAAATGGGTTCACTCCATCATCGCAACCTTCCTCTTTAATCAGAGTGCTACTGTGGGATTAGTCTTCAATAACAATACCCATACTACGCGCAGTTCCTTCAACCATACGCATAGCCGCTTCCACGTCAGCAGCGTTTAGATCAGGCATTTTTGTTTCAGCAATTTCTTTTACTTTGTCACGTTTTAATGTCGCAACTTTTTTGCTGTTTGGTTCTCCTGATCCACTTTCGATTCCAGCCGCTTTCTTTAAAAGAACAGCAGCAGGTGGAGTTTTTGTGATAAATGTAAATGAACGGTCTTCAAAAACCGTAATTTCAACCGGAATAATCATACCTGCTTCATCTTGCGTACGGGCATTAAATTCCTTACAGAAACCCATGATGTTAACACCTGCTTGACCTAATGCTGGTCCAACTGGTGGAGCTGGGTTTGCTTTCCCTGCAGGGATTTGTAATTTTACTACTTTAATAACTTTTTTAGCCACGAGACACACCTCCTTAAGTCCGTGATGTGGTAATAGGGTCTTTGCCCTCCCACTCAATTCATATCAAAATTAAACCTTATACTCGAGGCATAAAGAACATAAGAATTTTAGCATTTTTCAAAGTAAAATGCAAGGGAATGTTTTTTGCTCTCTTGTTTTGTAGTTTATTGTTCATTCTTATCATCCAGCATCCCTATTCCCAAAATCCACACTCTATAATTTTTGAATTTGTGCAAATTCCAATTCTACCGGAGTTTCCCTACCAAACATATTAACATGAACTTTTACTTTATGCTTGTCTGTGTCAATATGCTCGATCGTACCAGTGAAATTAGCAAATGGACCTTCTGTTACCTTAACGCTTTCTTTCACTTCAAAATCTATCTCTACAGTCGGTTCATCCATACCCATCCGCTTCAATATCGTTTCTACTTCTTCAGAAAGTAGCGGGATTGGCTTTGAGCCTGACCCAGTGGAACCTACAAACCCTGTAACGCCCGGCGTATTTCTTACTACGTACCATGAATCATCAGTCATCACCATTTCTGCTAATACATAGCCAGGGAAAACCTTCTTTTTCGAAACTTTTTTCTTGCCGTTTTTTATTTCTGTTTCTTCATCCTCAGGAACTAGCACGCGAAAAATTTTGTCTTCCATCCCCATGCTTTCTAATCGTTTTTCTAAATTTGCCTTTACTTTGTTTTCATAACCAGAATACGTGTGAACAACATACCAATTTTTTTCCATCGTTCAGGACAATCGCTTGCCCTTCCCTCCCTTTATCGTATATAGAATAGATAATTCCTAAGCAATTTTACATCGACTGTATGTAAATTATTTTTTTCCAATTTAAAAAACCCGATAAACGGGTTTTGGGTAAATGTCTTATTATCCATCATTATAGCATAAACTTCCAATAATTATTCAAAAAATAAATTAAGAATTTCAGTAATCCCGAAGTCTACTACGCCAAAATACACTGATACGAATGCCACTGTAGCTATAACGGTAATTGTATAACGAGTTAGTTGACGTCCGTTTGGCCAACTTACTTTTTTCATTTCTCTGGAAACATTTTTCAAGAATTTAAAGATATTCATCCTTGGACCCCCAAACTTATCCGTAAATCAGGTTTGATAGTTATTTCGTCTCTCGATGCAACGTATGTTCGCCACACCTCTTACAATATTTTTGAGCTTCCAAACGCTCTGAGTTGTTAGAATTATTTTTATCCGTGCTATAATTTCTGCTTAAACATGCTGTACAAGCTAACACTACTTTTTTTCTCATGTCATTCCCCCATCAATCTGCGTTCAAAAAGGTGACGAATTAGCCACAAGAATGTCGAGGCGGTAAAAGTCCCCCGCGTCCGCAGTGTAGGTTTTTTCCTACACGAGATAAGGAAAAGTGTTTTCCTTTTCCATAACCGGAAAGATGAGAAAACTCTAGGGTTGTCACTCCTATTAATTTAGCATGCTTGGATAAGCATGTCAACGCATTCTTTTATCTTCAAACCGTCGATTCAAATCAATCAAATGGTTGTTAAAAAGTAATCTCACTAACTTCTAGATATCGCTCTAACTTTCGTTTTACTCGTTGCAAAGCGTTATCAATAGATTTTATATGGCGATTTAACTCTTCTGATATTTCCTGGTAAGTTTGTCCATCTAAGTATAGCGCAAGCACTTGCCGCTCTAGCTCACTTAATAATTCGGACATTTTAAATTCCATATCACCGAATTTTTCCTGATTGACAATCAGTTCTTGAGGATCTATCATTTTAGAACCAGCAATTACATCTAGTAACGTCCGGTCAGATTCATCATCATAAATTGGCTTGTCCAATGATACATAAGAATTTAATGGAATATGTTTTTGTCTTGTTGCCGTTTTTATAGCAGTAATAATTTGACGGGTCACACACAACTCTGCAAAAGCCTTGAATGAGGATAGTTTGTCACCGTTATAATCACGGATAGCTTTGTATAAGCCAATCATACCTTCTTGTATGATATCTTCACGATCCGCACCAATTAAAAAATACGTTCTTGCCTTTGCACGCACAAAGTTCTTGTATTTATTAATCAAAAAATCTAACGCTTCACCTCGACCTTGATGTACCAATTGACAAAGTTGATCATCTTCAAGTGCTCCCAAATCTAATTCCTGATTATCTGTTTCCTTGTGCATGGTGCCCACCTCAGGATTCCTCCCGACTTATCGCCGTAGATATATAAAATTATTATACAGGAATTGATTGGTAACCGTCAACAAAGCATCGCTGTCTATTTATTGCCACGTCGCCATTTTTCAAACACTTCTAATATGTCCTCGCTTATCGGAATCTTCGAATTTGCATGCACTTTTTTATAGTTTTCGACGTCGGTTCGAATATCTTTTTCTATATTATTCATCTCAATTTGAAGCTCTCTAGCTGACTTGCGCAGTGCTCCCTGCGCAAAGATTGTTCGTTGTTCCGCGTAATCAGAAGTTGCTACATATACTTGCGTTTTTACATTTTTCACACCTTTTATTAATTTTTCTATGCATTCATCCGCCGTTTCGTTTTCTTTTGTAAAAATTACTTCCACCTTATAACTTTTCTGTTTCGTTTCTACACCCCGTACATAATACGCATCAAATACGACAATTACGCGACAGCCTCGGTAAGATTGATATTCAGCCATTTTTTCTATCAATATATTTCTCGCTTGATCTAAGTCACTATCTTTTAACCGCTTTAACTCTTCCCATGCCCCTATAATGTTGTATCCATCTACGATTAAAACAATCATGTTCTATTCACCAATCGGATATCGTTTCCGATACACTTCATACATTAGTAAACTCGCTGCAACCGAGGCATTGAGTGAAGATACCTTCCCTACCATAGAAAGCCTTACTGTCCAATCACATTTATCTCTGACGAGTCGGCTCATACCTTTCCCTTCATTTCCAATTACTAATGCAATCGGCATACTCCCATCAAGTTGACGATAATCCTCTGTTCCTTCCGCTTCCGTTCCTACCACCCAAACATTTCTCTGTTTTAACTCATCAATGGTAGATGCGATGTTCGTGACTCTGGCAACTGGTATGTATTCAATTGCTCCTGCTGAAGTCTTGGCAACTGTCGCCGTTAAGCCCACCGAACGCCGTTTCGGAATAATCACGCCATGTACGCCTGTAGCATCAGCTGTCCGTAAAATCGATCCCAGATTATGAGGGTCTTCAACCTCATCCAATATCATGAAAAATGGCTGTTCGTTTTTGCTTTCGGCAATTGCAAATAAATCCTCCAATGAGGCGTACTCATACGCTGCAACCGCGGCCGCAATACCTTGATGATTGCCACTAACTAATTGATCAATTTTTTTCTTAGGTACCCTTTGCGCAGTCGTGCCGCTTTCTTTGGCTAATGCTTGCAGTTTATTGGCCAATGGTTGATTTAGTTGATCTGAAATTAGTAATTTATTAATAGAACGTCCTGATTTTAAAGCTTCCATTACAGGGTTTTTTCCAATAATCCATTCATCATTCATATACTCATCCCCTTTCTTCTACGAATTTAATTGCAGCTTCTATCAGCTCTTCCAGCCTTGTTTGTTGACCTAATAAATAATGATAGCCGATTAACGCCTCAAAGCCAGTACTGTATCGATATGTTTGTACATCAGTGTTCTTCGGAACAGAACCTGATTTTGCATTTCTGCCCCGACGTACAACACTTGTTTCTTCTTCTGTTAATTGCTCTTGGTCTAGCCAATGACGAAGCACTTTTGCTTGTGACTTAGCAGAAACAAATCGAATTGCAGCTCCGTGCAACAGCTGTGGTCTAACGTTTCCTTCTTTAATTAGATGTTCCCTGACATAAATCTCATAAACAGCATCACCCATATAAGCAAGCGTTAAACTTTTCATTTGTTTGACATCTACTGCCATCACTACACTCTTTTCCAACGGGTCCCTTGAGCGGTATCCTCAAGCACTATATTTTTATCTTTTAGCTTATCTCTTATTTCGTCTGCTAAAGCAAAATTACGATTTTTTCTCGCTTCAATCCGGTCTTGAATCATTGCATCAATCTCTTCATCCAACAAATCTTCTTGTTGAACTAGTTGAATACCTAAAATCTCCATTAACGACGACAAGGTTGATTGAAATTTTTCAATAACTTGTTCTGATGTTTGTTTGGATTGGAGATAGAGATTTGCATCCTTCGTGATATCAAACAGAACAGAAATAGCATTGGCTGTATTAAAATCATCATCCATTTCATCAGTAAACCGTTGCTCATAATTATCGATTTTTTCTAACCATGATTGTATATCTTTATCTAAATTCGTACTAGATTGCTTTCTATGCTCTAAATTCTGGTACGCATTAACAATACGGTCCAAACTATTTTTCGCCGATTCTAATAACGAATCACTGAAGTTAATCGGATTGCGATAATGGACACTAAGCATAAAGAAACGGATGACTTGTGGATCGTGTTTTTTCATTAAATCATGTGCAAGCACAAAATTACCAAGTGATTTTGACATTTTTTCATTGTTAATATTGATGTAGCCATTATGCATCCAATAGTTCGCGAAGTGTTTTCCTGTGCTAGCTTCCGATTGGGCTATCTCATTTTCATGATGAGGAAAAGTTAAATCCTGTCCCCCAGCATGGATATCAATAGTCTCGCCTAAATATTTCTGAACCATAGCAGAACATTCGATATGCCACCCCGGTCTACCTTCACCCCATGGGGATTTCCAGGCGATTTCTCCTGGCTTTGCTTGTTTCCACAAAGTAAAATCTAGCGGGTCATCTTTCTTCTCCCCAACTTGAATTCGTGCTCCGGAACGCAAGTCCTCTACAGATTGGTGAGACAGTTTACCATAATTATCAAATGAACGTGTCTTAAAATATACGTCTCCAGCCGCTTCATAAGCATGCCCTTTTTCAACCAAAGTCTCAATAAATGCAATGATATCATCCATTGTCTCGGTTACTCGTGGATGATGATTCGCTATCTTTACACCTAAAGCATCAACATCTGCTAGATATGCATTGATAAACCGTTCAGAAACGTCTTGAACCTCTTCCCCTAATTCATTTGCCGCTTTAATGATTTTGTCATCTACATCAGTAAAATTCATTACATAGTTTACATCATAACCACGGTATTCTAAGAAACGTCTTACGGCATCAAAAACAATTGCCGGCCTGGCATTACCGATATGAATATAGTTGTATACAGTAGGACCACATACATACATTTTCACCTTACCCTTTTCGAGCGATTGAAAGGGCTCTTTTTTTCTTGTAAGTGTATTATAAATGTTGATCGTCATTAGTATTCACTCCTTTTAATTCGTTTACTTCTTTCCTAAGTTTATTAATTTCGCGTTCCATTTCCTTTAATATCTCAGAAACCGGATCAGGCAATTTATGATGGTCAAGATCATTTCTAACACGCTCACCATTTTGAACAACGACACGTCCAGGTATACCTACAACAGTTGAGTGGGAAGGAACATCGTGCAATACCACCGAACCAGCACCTACTTTGGAGCTTTCCCCAATCGTAATTGACCCTAACACCTTAGCGCCGGTAGCTACAAGTACATTATCTTTCAGTGTCGGATGACGTTTACCTCTTTCCTTGCCTGTGCCACCTAAAGTAACTCCTTGAAAAATAGTCACATTATCTCCTATTTCACATGTCTCACCAATCACAACTCCCATGCCATGATCGATAAAAAAGCGCTGGCCAATTTTGGCACCTGGATGTATTTCAATACCTGTTAAAAAACGACTGATTTGCGAAATGATTCGTGCCAGAAAGAAAAACTTCTTTCTGTAAAAAGCATGGGCGAGTCGGTGGGCCCATATCGCGTGTAACCCGGAATACGTTAATATAACTTCAAAATAAGTGCGCGCTGCCGGGTCTTGATCAAAGACAACATTCACATCTTCCTTCAACATTCTAAATAGACCCACACCATCCATCCTCCTCGGCTTTGTACTTTAATAAAAACTTTTTACGTAAGATTTATTGATTTTTAGCGTTCGTAATTTATCTAGTATCCGACGTAGTGCATCATCGTGTGCTAATCCGGCGCTGTGGAAAAACACGTCCTTTCCCGTCGGAGTGGCGTATTTTTCCACATCTTAGGCTAGTTTTCTGTTCCACACCTTTTATGAAGCGTAGGCCCTACACTTTGACTCCTGCGGGACTAGTGGCGTAAGTGAGACCCCGGAGCGCGAAGGCGCGAGGAGGCTCACTAGCCCCCCGCGGAAAGCAAAGTGTAGGGACGGAGCGGTGCACATGTAAGATCATTAAGCAACTAATTACTACGCCAGATATTACTTCTTTTGTACAAGAACACCAATCTTTTAGAAAACTGCCTAATAAAAAAGCGCAAGTGCCTCCGTGTTATAAACACAGAGACGCTTGCGCGCGGTTCCACTCTGTTTGGGAACTAGTATCCCCAACTCCAGTCTCTAGGTAACGGTAGAGAATTCCGCCCTTATCTACTAACTTCAATAAAGGACTCTAAGGTGCATTTCAAAAGTAATTGCTTAAAATCACTTCCAGCCAGTGGTGATTTTCTCTGCATAAGCACGTTACTTCTTACTTCTCCTCATCAACGTTCTAATTTGTAGTAATACTATATTATATTTAACGATTTTTGTGAACTAATTCGTTTTAGATTTTTTCAATTTGGTCCTTTTCATAATACTGACTTTATCCATTCGCATCCCCAAACTATATGCGGATGCATACAGCAGTGTAAGGAAGTTATGAAATGGACTCAATTGCTGCTTTTAGTCTAGTTTGCACCACATCTTTACCAAGTAAATGAATCGCATTTGGAAGCTCTGGTCCATGTACCTGACCTGTGGTGGCTACACGGATCGGCATAAACAATTTTTTACCTTTTTGTTTCGTTTCTTTTTGTGTTGCTTTAATTTGCGCTTTAATAGTATCCGGTGTAAATTCGTTATCCTCTGAAAGTTTGTCAGAAAATACTTGAAGCACTTCTGTTACTTGTTCTTCTTGTAACACTTGCATTGCTTCCTCATTATAATCAATTTCTGTTTTAAAGAAAAGCTCTGTTAATTCCACAATTTCTTGTCCGTAACTTAATTGATCTTTGTATAGTCCAATTAACTCAAGTGCCCATTCCCGCTCATCATCACTCATTTGCTCTGATACTTTACCAGCATCTATTAAGTGTGGCAAGCTCAGTTCAATAACCTTGTCCATGTCAGCTGCTTTGATGTACTGGTTATTCATCCACTTCAATTTCTGCGGATCAAATATTGCCGCGGAGGTAGATAAGCGTTCTGGATCAAACATTTCCTTAAATTGCTCACTAGTGAAAATCTCTTCTTCTCCAACCGGAGACCATCCAAGTAGGCCAATGAAATTAAATAATGCTTCCGGAAGATACCCGAGATTTTTGTATTGCTCAATGAACTGCAGAATATGCTGGTCCCGCTTACTAAGCTTCTTACGGTTTTCATTTAAGATCAACGTCATATGGCCGAATTGAGGTGCTTCCCAACCGAATGCATCATATACCATCAATTGTTTAGGTGTATTAGAAATATGCTCTTCACCACGTAATACGTGTGAAATTTTCATCAAATGGTCATCGATCGCAACAGCAAAATTATACGTCGGAATCCCATTTTTCTTAACGATTACCCAATCACCAAAATCACTAGAATCAAAGGTAATATTCTCACGTACAATGTCCTTGAAACGATATGTTTTACCCTCAGGAACGCGAAAGCGAATACTAGGCTGCCTACCTTCATCTTCAAATTGTTTTTCTTGGTCAGCAGTCAGATTTCTATGTGCACCTGAATACATCGGTACTTGCCCATTCGCCTTTTGTTCCTCACGCTCTGCTTCTAACTCTTCTTCGGTCACATAGCATTTGTATGCTAAGCCGCGCTCAAGCAATTCATCAACATACTTTTTATAAATATCAAGACGCTCCATTTGGCGATACGGGCCATAATCCCCGCCAACATCAGCACCTTCATCCCACTCAATACCAAGCCATTTCAAATAGCTAAGCTGGCTTTCCTCGCCGCCTTCAACATTACGCTTTTGATCCGTATCCTCAATCCGGATGATAAATTTACCACCCAAATGTTTTGCAAATAAAAAATTAAATAATGCTGTACGTGCGTTTCCAATATGTAAGTGTCCAGTTGGACTAGGCGCATAACGTACTCTAACTTCGTTTCCCATCATTATTACCCCTTTTCATTATTTACTCGAGCCTTATTACTTGCTTTGCAATAAAACGACTGCCTGACAAGCAATTCCCTCGCCTCTACCTGTGAAGCCTAATTTTTCGGTTGTTGTTGCTTTGACGTTAATTTGTGTGACTTCAACACCCATTATGCGTGCTATGTTTTCTCTAATTTCACTGATATATGGTGCCATTTTCGGTGCCTGGGCGATCAATGTGCAATCTAAATTCCCCAAATGATAGCCTTGTTCACCCACTAGCATCATCACATGACTAAGCAATGTCGCAGAATCTGCATCTTTATACTTTGGGTCTGTATCAGGAAAATGTTTACCGATATCTCCCTCACCTATTGCACCTAAGCAGGCATCTGCAATTGTATGTAGGAGTACATCAGCATCTGAATGCCCTAGCAAACCTTTTTCAAATGGAATCTCTATACCACCAATAATACATTTTCTACCTTCTACTAATTGATGGACATCAAATCCTTGTCCAATTCGAAACATCAGATTAGCTCCTTTAGTCATTCATTTTATCTCTCAAATAGGTGTCTGCTCTATGTAAATCTTCTGGTGTTGTTAATTTTATATTGTCATAGCTTCCTCGAACAATAGCAACCTCTTTGCCTAAGCGTTCTACTAACGATGCATCATCTGTTCCTAAGTAATCCTCGTTTATTGCTCGCTCATGTGCATCATAGATAACATCGAATCGGAAAGCCTGTGGTGTTTGTGCGGCCCAAAGCGTTTGACGATCCAGTGTATGTAACTGACTACCAACGCGTTGCTTTATCGTATCTGTCACGGGAACAGCAAGTAAAGCAGCATATTTTTCCTGCGTTACTTGTGCGAGTCGATGTAGTGCATCAATTTCAATGAACGGTCTTGCTCCGTCATGGATAAAAACAATAGCCTCTGGGTCCTTGATTTGTTTAAGTCCAAGAAACACACTGTTTTGTCTAAAAGCACCGCCTTCTACAAGTGTAATAGGTTTATTGAAGCTATGCTTATTTAAGAGCTGCTCCATTCGTTGTTTCTCTTTAGGATTGACAACTAATATAATTTCTTTGCACCATGTATCTTTTTGAAAAACATCCAGTGTATGGATAATTAATGGCTTACCACCAATGGCAAGAAACTGTTTATTATCACCGGCGTTCATGCGCTTCCCTTCACCAGCAGCTAATGTAATTGCGATATATTCAATCATATTGATCTACTCCGATGCATATAGTTATAGTAAAGGAAGCTTGTACACCAAATCCTTTAAGAGGTTGTTCAAAAAGTCCGCTTTTTATCACGAAGCCTATTCAAGATGTATCACGCTTCGAATATTGGATTCAGCCGAAAAATCCGGTCCTCACGTAGCTTGTGACTACGCTCCGGTCCTCTTTTTCTAGCTTCATCCAATCTTCTCGGTGCTAAAAACCGAACTTTTTGAACACGCACTTTAAAACTCATTTCTTTACAAAACAAAAGCGATAACTATATGTTATCACTTTTGTTTTTCACATTATAATTTATACCTTTTTTACAGTGCTTTTTCAAGTAATTTCGGCTTTGCAAATATCATTCTACCCGCAGAAGTCTGTAAAACACTCGTAATTAGCACTTCAATTGTTTTACCAATATAATCTCTGCCTTCTTCTACAACGATCATCGTTCCATCATCGAGATAGGCAACACCTTGGTTATGTTCTTTACCGTCTTTTATAACCTGAACAGATAATTCTTCACCAGGTAGTACAACCGGTTTAACAGCATTTGCTAAATCATTAATGTTGAGCACTTGAACATTTTGAAACTCACAAACTTTATTTAAGTTAAAATCATTCGTAACCACGATACCATTAATGACTTTCGCAAGTTTGACAAGCTTACTATCTACTTCTTGTATTTCTTCAAAATCACCTTCATAGATTTCAACATTCACTGTTAATTGTTTTTGCATTCTATTTAGTACATCTAGGCCTCTTCTTCCGCGATTACGTTTCAATACATCAGATGAATCTGCTATATGCTGCAGTTCCTCCAGCACGAATTGTGGAATGATGACAGTACCTTCTAGAAAACTTGTTTGACAAATATCTGCTATTCTTCCATCAATAATAACGCTTGTATCCAAGATTTTTGCTTTCGGCAGTAGTTCTTCCTCTTCTTCTGAACCATCCGCATGCTTTTTCTTATCTTTTTCCTTCTTGGCTATCGTTAGTAGATTTAAAAATTCGTCTCTTCTTTTAAATCCAACCTGAAAACCAAAGTAACCTAATAAGAACGTTAGAAATATCGGTACAATCTGTAATACTGGAATTGGCGGAATTACCATACTAATTAAATATGCAATTACTAAACCTATAATAATACCTAGGCTTCCAAATAATAGATCGGCCACCGGCGCCTTCACTAACGTTTCCTCTACCCAACGAAAGAAATTAGCTACATAATCCACTGCCCAAAACGTTAATAAGTATAAAATAATAGCACCTAAAACTAGGCCTAATGTAGATTCAATCCAAGCCATACTAGTAATTTCTAATAGACCAATTAAATCTGTCACATATAAATACCCTATCGTTCCACCTGCAATAATGATAAACAGTTGTATGATTCTTTTTAACACTTTGGTCACCTCCTACACTCAGTATTTCCAAATTTATATAAATTAACACATTGTATTAGCAAATCTTATTAATATAAAGTAACATATTCCACATACCCAGTCAATTTTAAGCAAATTTTAAATTTTACCACAAATACAATGTTAAGTCAATTTTTGACGCAGTTTAGATATGTCTGTCGATAAATAATTGTTCTTGAATTCGATTCAATCCATTTTTTATTTTCTCAGCTCTAACTTCGCCTACACCATTTACTTTTACAAGGTCTTGGGGCGATGCTTTAACAATCTCATTTATATAACCAAATTTTTCAATAATATAATCAATAATCAACGTAGGTAATCTCGGGATCTTATGCATAATCCGGTAACCTCTTGAAATAATCGTGGTATCCATTTTAGCATTCGTCGGATAACCAAGTAGTTTTGTTATATGGATGTCATCCATTAGATCTGTACGAGATTCATCTTGAATTTTAGATAAAATATAAAAAGGGTCATTTTCTTCACTGCAGCGATAATCTTTTATTAATAAGATAGTTTCCCCTTCGAGATTGGATACCAATTCAGTCAATTGTAATTGGATTAATCGTCCTTCAGTCCCTAACTCGTTAATATAGTTTAATATTTCTGTTTTTATTCGTAATACCATTTCTATCCGATGGATTACTTGAATTACTTCCGAAAGCGTAACAAGATCCTCGAACTCTAAGGCTCCCAAATCAGTAATTCCTTGATCCAATACATTTTTATACTTCTCTAATGTTTGCATTGCTTGGTTAGCCTTCGTTAAGATGACGCCAATGTCTTTAAGCGCATAACGAATGTTGCTTTTATATAACGTTATTACATTTCGGCGTTCAGAGATTGCAACAACAAGGTTCTTTGTTTGCTTGGCTACACGTTCCGCTGTACGATGACGCATACCAGTTTCTTTAGATACAATCGATGGCTCTGGCATAAGTTGAACATTTGCATATAAAATAGTCGTTCCGTCATCATTTAGAACAATCGCTCCATCCATTTTTGCCAATTCATACAAACTGGCTGGTGTACACGGCGCATTTATTGCAAAGCCACCATCAATAATGCTAGCCATTTTTTCATTATTGCCAATCACGATTAATCCGCCAGTTTTTGCTCGCAGAACATTTTCGATTCCTTCTCTAATTGGAGTTCCTGGTGCCACAAATTTTAACATGTCACCGATATCTGTCTGCTTTATCTCCTGTAACTCCATCTAACTTCCTCCCAATGATGCCTTCAATGCTTGTTGAACTGTACTAATACCTATTACTTCAATTCCATCGGGTGGCGTCCAACCTTCCAAATTTTTACTTGGAATAATCGCTCGCTTAAATCCTAGTTTAGCCGCTTCTTGCACACGTTGATCAATTCTAGATACCCGTCTAATTTCACCTGTAAGCCCTACTTCACCAATTAGTACATCATCAGGTCGTGAAATCTGATCTTTAAAACTTGAAGCAATGCTTACTGCAATGGCTAAATCAATCGCAGGTTCATCTAGTTTCACCCCGCCAGCAACCTTGACATATGCATCCTGATTTTGTAAGAGCAAACCTACCCTTTTTTCCAATACCGCCATTAATAATGGTACGCGATTATGATCAATTCCTGTTGCCATTCTTCTAGGGTTCCCAAAACTCGTTGGAGATATGAGTGATTGTATTTCAACTAACACAGGCCTGGTTCCTTCCATCGATGCGACTACAGTTGAACCAGCAGCGCCTTGCGATCTTTCTTCTAAGAAGATTTCAGATGGATTGAGCACTTCACGTAAACCTTCTTCTTTCATTTCAAAGATACCCATTTCATTTGTACTTCCAAACCGGTTTTTTACACCTCGCAAAATTCGAAACGTATGGTGACGTTCCCCCTCAAAATACAAGACAGCATCTACCATATGTTCTAGTAAACGTGGTCCAGCAATTGCTCCCTCTTTGGTAACGTGACCGACAATAAATATCGGGATGTTTTTGCTCTTTGCAACTCGCATTAACTCACTCGTACACTCTCGTACCTGGGACACACTTCCTGGTGCACTTGAAACATCTTCTTGAAATATAGTTTGAATCGAGTCAATAACAACAAATGATGGTTCTAATTGTTCTATTTGATTAACAATCTCCAATAAATTGGTTTCAGATAATACATATAAATTCTCAGATTTTACTCCTAATCGATCTGCACGAAGCTTCGTCTGTCGGACCGATTCCTCTCCAGAAATGTATAGTACTTTGAGGTCTCGACTAGCAAGCTGATCTGATACTTGTAAAAGGAGGGTTGATTTACCAATCCCTGGATCTCCACCAACTAGAACTAAAGAACCTGGGACGATACCGCCACCAAGTACACGATTAAATTCAGGCATAGATGTTGTAACGCGTGGTTCTTGTTCAGACTGTATTGAAGTTATTTTTTCCGGTTTTCTATTCTGGTCCGTTGTTCCCACTGTATGTCGAAATGTCTGCTTTAATGCAATTGTTTCCTCTGTTAGTGAGTTCCATTTACCACATCCGGGACATTTACCCATCCATTTTGGGGCTTCGTAACCACATTCCTGACAAACAAATTTTGTCTTTCTTTTTGCCACCTATATCGCTCCCTTAATACCTGTA
>NZ_JBJGXI010000034.1:0-58292 GCF_045635475.1 Radiobacillus sp. PE A8.2
TACTTTCCAAGTTACGACGGAGTTTAGCTATTTTACGCAATAATTTTCAAAAAAAATAACAAAAAATAAATGGTCACAACCATCTCTACACTAATCAAACTTATTTGCTTTCATCGCTTCATGCCAGCGATTTTCAATTTTCTCATCAATTTCATCTAATAAAGAATCATCTGTTAATATTTCTGTTTTATTTTTATTTACAAGTTCTTCAAAGCTAGGCTTTTTCCGTAATGACATGGTAATCCTCTCCTTTCACTCATTAGTTAAAGGATTACCATTTTTCAGAAAAATATAAGTATTAATTCAGTTCATTGAACGTGTTTTCCATATATTCTAAAGTCATTGGTCCTTTCATGATCTCTTGTATAACACCATCTTTGTCAATAATGTAAGTAGTTGGTAGTCCAACAACATTGAATGCTTTAATCACAGTTGCTTCAGGATCTAATACGTTAGTAAAAGTTACATTAGCTGCTTGTAAGAAATTACTAACCTCTTCAACCCCTTGTATTTCTGACTGTGTAGCATTTACTGCAAGAATCTCAACGTTTCCATCATTTTCCTGATGGAATTCTTCCATTTCAGGCATTTCCATCTTACAAGGTCCACACCATGTGGCCCAAAAGTTCAAGAATACTACCTTACCTCGATAATCCGATAATGATACAGATTCTCCATCAATTGTAGAAAGCGTGAAATCGGGAGCTCTTGTACCTTTGTCGAGTACATCATTACTATTAGGAGCTGTAATAGCTGTTCCTTCTTGTGAAGAAACAAGCTCTGTTTCATCAGTACCTGAATTATCACCAAACCGTTCCGTCAAACTGTAAACAACAAAAGCAACTAATGTTATTAAAAGGACAGAAGCTACTATCTTTTTTATCATTTATTCACATCCTTAAGGAATCACTTTTAATAAGTTTACATAAAAGTTGTCCTATTTATACCAAACAATCGAAATCAAGGAACGAGCAGCTCAGGTACCTGAGCTGCTCGTTTAATAATTACTTCAATTTATTTCGAAGCACCATTTGAAGAATACCACCATGACGATAGTAATCAATTTCTACATCACTATCGAATCTAGCTACAACTTCAAATTCCTTCTTTTTACCGTCTTCATCTGTAGCAGTTACCATAACTAAATCATGAGGCTTAACGTCTTCATCAATTCTAACGTCAAACGTTTCTCTTCCTGATAATCCAAGTGATTTAGCACTGTCTCCTTTTTGGAACTGTAAAGGTAATACGCCCATCATTACTAGGTTTGAACGATGAATACGTTCAAAACTTTCAGCGATAACCGTTTTAATTCCTAAAAGGTTAGTTCCTTTTGCAGCCCAGTCACGAGAAGATCCCATACCATAATCTTTACCAGCCATAACGAGTAAGCCTGTGTTATCTTGTTGATACTTCATTGCAGCATCATAAATTGGCATAACTTCTTCTGTTGGCCAGTAAGTCGTATAACCACCTTCTGTTTCTGGCGCTAATTGGTTTTTAATACGAATGTTAGCGAACGTACCACGCATCATTACTTCATGGTTACCACGACGAGAACCGTATGAGTTGAAATTACGTGGGCTAACACCTTTTTCTTGCAAGTATTTACCTGCAGGCATATCCTTAGCTATTGCACCAGCTGGTGAAATATGGTCAGTTGTTACAGAATCACCAAACTTACCTACTGCACGTAAACCAGACAATGCTTCCACTTTTCCAGCTTCTTTAGATAATCCCTCGAAGAATGGTGGGTTTGCAATATAAGTTGATTCATCGTCCCACTTATACAATGGTTCATCTGTCGTCTCAATTGCATTCCATTTTTCATTTGAATCAAATACAGACTCATACTCTTTACGGAAAATTTCTGGTGTTACGACTTTAGCCACTTCATCGCGAATCTCTTCCATCGTTGGCCAGATATCTTTAAAGAATACATCATTACCATCATTATCTTTACCGATTGGTTCTTTGTTCAAGTCAACATCAACAGTACCAGCTAGTGCATAAGCAACTACTAATGGTGGTGAAGCTAAGTAGTTAGCTTTAACTAATGGATGAATACGACCTTCAAAGTTACGGTTACCTGATAGTACAGATGATACCGTAAGATCATTATTCGCAATTGCTTCTTCAATCTCATCAGACAAAGGCCCAGAGTTACCGATACATGTTGTACAACCATAACCAACAAGATTAAAGCCAAGATCATTCAAGTATGTCATAAGACCAGAATCTTCTAGGTATCTGGTTACAACTTTTGAACCAGGTGCTAATGATGTTTTTACATAGGCTGGTACTTCTAACCCTTTTTCTACTGCTTTCTTAGCAAGTAGACCTGCACCTAACATTACATATGGGTTAGATGTGTTTGTACAAGAAGTGATTGCCGCAATAGCAACCGCACCGGTTTTCATTACTGATGATTTACCACTTGGGTGGTCAATCTTCACTTCTTTATCAAATTCCTTTTTGTCTAAACCAAAGCCCTGGTTACCTGCAGGAGCAGTAATTGCTTTATTAAATGATTCCTTCATTGCTGATAATGGAATTAAATCTTGCGGACGCTTTGGACCAGATAAGTTCGGCTCTAACTCAGATAAATTAATTTCAACTAATTGAGTGAAATCCGCGTCTGGTTGATCTGGAGAATACCACAAGTTATTTCGTTTACAGTATTCCTCAACTAAAGCGATTTGTTCTTCACTTCGTCCAGTTAAACGAAGATAATTTAGAGCTTCTGTATCAACTGGGAAGAACCCACACGTTGCCCCGTATTCAGGTGCCATATTGGAAATTGTTGCACGGTCTGCAAGTGGCATATCCTGTAATCCTGGTCCGAAATATTCGACAAATTTACCAACAACGTTTTTCTCACGTAGTACTTGTGTCACTTTAAGCGCAAGGTCAGTTGCTGTAGTTCCATTTGGAAAACTACCAGTAAACTTTACACCTATAACCTCTGGAGCTGGGAAATAAGAAGGTTGACCTAACATGCCAGCCTCTGCTTCGATTCCACCTACACCCCAACCAAGCACTCCTAGACCATTAATCATCGTAGTGTGAGAATCTGTACCAACTAAGGTATCTGGAAAAGCGTCATATTCGCCCGCTTCATTTTCAATTGCATGCACGACATTTGCTATGTACTCCAAGTTAACTTGGTGTACAATACCTGTAGCAGGTGGCACGGCACGATAATTATCAAATGCTTTTTGTGCCCAATTTAAGAATTGATAGCGTTCTGCGTTACGTTCAAACTCTAACTCCATGTTTGCATTTAACGCATCCGCAGTTCCATATCGATCAACCTGTACAGAGTGGTCAATTACTAAGTCCACTGGTACTTCAGGATTGATTTTGTCTGGAGATCCTCCCATATCAACCATTGCCTTTCTTAAAGATGCAAGGTCAACAACCGCAGGTACTCCTGTAAAATCTTGAAGAATTACACGTGACGGCTTAAAAGGAACATCTTTCGCTTCCGTTTTGCCCCATTTACTAAGACTTTCAATATGCTCGTCCTTAATTACTCGTCCATCATATTGTCTGACAAGTGATTCTAATAGGATTCGGATTGAGAAAGGAAGACGTGAAATGTCACCAAGCCCTTTTTCCTCTAACGTTTTAAGGTCGTAGTAGTTATACGTTTTTCCATTCAGTTCAAATTGTTTTTTCGCTTGAAAAGCATCATTTTTTGCCATAAAGAAACGTTACCCCCTTATTAATTTGTATCGGTTACCGATCTCTCCATCCCCGATGACTAGCTTTTCTTTATATTCTGCACCTATATATTTTAAATGAAATCGGTTTATAAGTAAAATAATTCGCTGAAAAAAATAGAAGAAAAAAGACTGAAACAAAATTAATCATACTTAAATCAAATCCGAATTAACCCATGCTCCAGAATTATACTTCGCTTTCCGCGGGAGGCTGGTGATCCTCCACGTGCTAACGCGCTGTGGCGGATCACCGATGCCCTTTTCTCCCGCAGGAGTCTGCGTATATTTCCTACGCTAAAGAAGTTAATTATTCGCATTTGAGTTTGGTATCATTAGACATGTCCTAGCCACTTTAAAACACACGTATTATTTTTAAAATTAGACTAAAGATTTACTTGCTGTCTTAATTCATCTAACACATGTTTATAGTCGAGTAATTGATTTAGTTGTTGATCACTTGCAACAGCTAGAGCTTCTTCTATTTGCTCATATGCTTGATTTAATTCATTTTTAACATGTGACAGCTCTGTCCGATAGTTCATTTGATGAACTGGAATTATTGTGCTCTCTTGCACTTCTTCCAAATTGAATTGATCGGCTTGTTGCTTATTATAAAGATTAGACATGAAAACCCTCCTTCACTTATAGTTTTCACATCATAATCTGTTCCATTCATGCATAAACGAACGAGTCATACGGAATTATAGAAAATGAAGGAGGTTTTACTCTATGCCACAAAAACAACCTGATACTAAAAATCATAAAAATAACCACGACCCCCAACCAAATGAGCCTTTGAGTGGCTCGAAAAAAGTAAAGAACAGAAACCATAGTAGACAAAAAAAAGGTGCTTCACATGATATGTAGCACCATCGTTGCCTCCTAAAATGGAGGCAACACCATTTTTTAGACTTTTATAGGTAAAACAATCCGAAAAACACTACCAAAACCTTCTGTTGATTCAATTTCAAGCTTACCGTGATGATTTTCGACAATTTTGTTAGAAATCATTAATCCTAACCCAGTACCATCTTTTTTTGTTGTATAAAAAGGTTCCTTTATTTTATGTATCATGTGTTGCGCAATTCCGGGACCTTCATCAATAATTTCTATTTCACACATATTATTCCTACATTTTAAAACCACTTTAATAGTTCCACCGGCAGTCATTTCTTCAATAGCATTTTTTATTAAGTTAATAAGTACTTGTTTAATTTGAGAACGATCACAATAAATTACGACATCTGTATGATGCACTAATTCAATTGATATATTTTGCATGTTTGCTTGTGATCGGAGTAAAGTAGTTACATCATCAATCATACTCGAAACAAGTACATGATTTTTATCATTGGTCATTGGTTTAGAAATAAATAATAATTCTGAAGTGATAGTATCTATTTTGTTAATTTCATCAATCATTATTTTGAAATATTGTTTATGTTGAACATCATCTGCCTCAAGCAATTGTAGGAATCCCTTTAAAGAGGTTAATGGATTTCTTATTTCATGAGCAATACCTGCTGCAAGCTGTCCTGCAATTGACATTTTCTCTGAGCGAATCATAATCTCTTCTGCTTCTTTCTTATCTGTACTATCTTTGATAAGCAAGACGTATTGATATCTTCGCGAATGATGGTCGCGAATTCGAGATATAACAGCTTCACACCACAAGTATTTTCCGTAACTGTTACGAATGTTAATATTTATATTCTTGGGGTTGTTCTTTCTAAGCCAACTAATTGAAAAATTGTCTTTTTGTTTTGGAGGAAGAAAATCACTTGCTCTTTCACCTATAAGTTGTTCAGTTTTATAACCTAATATCTTTTCAACGGCTTTAGAAATATATGTAATTGTACCTCTGAGATCGACTATTGAAACAATATCAAACCCGTTTTCATCAATCCATTTCAATATATTTGACGGCAGTTTAGTGAAATCAGAAATGGCGCGCTCCTGATTTGTTCGGTTTTGAACAAATTTATTTTTACTGTTCGTACTCAATACGCCTTCCTCCTCCTTTTTACAGGAATTTCAATGTAAGCCATGTTGGACAGTGTAGATTTAACTTGTTTAATATGCTTGCGCTTTTCTGATCATCCTTTTATAATGACGTTAAATATTTGCATTAAAACAAGAACAATAGTCTATGAGAATTGCTATTTTAATACATATATATTAAAAAACTATGAATTAATGACAAAAGTATGCAATTATTAGTAATATTACTATAAAAAAATTGAAATTAAAACTTGTGGACTAGTAATCATATAATAAACGTAAACAAATGAAAGCATGGTGGTTTTTATGTCAGTCAGTTTCTCGGTCTTTATTGTTGCCTGGACATTTATTTTAATAAGTTTACTCGCAATTGGCGGATTTTTTATGTTTCGAAAATTTTTAAAGAGAATGCCAAAGGAAGACGGTAAATCGATGATAGACTGGGAAGAATATTATGTAAGTGAAACGAAACATATGTGGAAGGCTACAGAAAAACATTTGTTGGAAGAATTAGTCTCTCCTGTACCAGATATATTTAGAGATGTAGCTAGACAAAAAATAGCTGCAAAAATTGGTGAATTAGCACTCACCAAAAAAAGTAATAAGATTACGAAAGACTTACTAATTGAAGGATATATCCTTGCTACTCCAAAACGTGATCATAAATTTTTAAAAAAGAAGCTCGAAGAAGAAAATATCGACGTGACACCTTATTTACCATTATTCGAACAATAAACGTAAAAAAACAATCTATTTTTGTATAGATTGTTTTTTATTTATTAGAAAACTAAATGGAAACGGGTAACCTTCGAGTCAGTTTTGTATATGACCGACTGTTCGTTAGTTACTTGAGAATTCTCCCGCATTCATACATCTCTAAACGGCGCTCTGTGTTTTTGTTACTTTTTCTAGGTTTTTATATTTTACAAGCATAGCTATTCTCCATGGCAAAATCATTCCGAATGCGAGTAAAAAGAACATTCCACCCGTCTCGCCTAATGGTACGGACTGGCTTACAACAAGTTTAATGCAAATTCTAACCACTAATAAAGAAAGTAGTATATAAATAAACGCCTTTGAAGGTACTAAATATATATCGTTTCCTTTTATAACAAAATTGGATGTTTTGATTAATAACAAGGAAAATATTGCTCCTACCAATAAAGCTTCTAGCCCTTGCTTCCAATGAATTTGGAAGATTGGAAATAAAAACATGAATGCCCCTGTACTCATAAACAATGGGGGCAATATAATCTTAGCAACACTGGCAGGTCTTTTTGAAGCACGCAATCGAACGAATAGCATAGTTACAGCCATGAATGCAGCGAAAATGGTACTAATAATTGCCCAAAACATTATATCAGCTCTCTCAAATATTGTTATGATTAATCTAACTAGCGATCATTGGCGATTGATAAGATAATCGTCATCGTAACACCAATTACTGTTAAATATACTCCAAGGTCAAACAGCATAGCAGTAGCCAACTCTATTTCGCCAAAGATAGGTATATGAAAATACCCAAAAGTATGACTGAGAAACGGTTGATCAAATATAAAGGAACCCATACCAGTTAAGACAGCAATCAGCAATCCTATTGGAGTTACATAACGATAATTAATTGGTAGAATTTTATTTACTGCTTCATATCCATAGGCCATATACATTAACACGATGGCAGCTGCAGTCATTAATCCACCAATAAATCCACCACCAGGAGCGCTATGACCAGCTAAAAATAAATAGATGGAAAAGCCAAATAAAATAAATGCTATAAAAATTGTCGTAGTTCTCAAAATTAAGTCATTACTCTTTAGCATATCTCGCACCCCTCCCTTTTAAAAGCCTGTAAACCCAGTCCATATTGCTAGAAAAGACGTAAGTTTTGTCATCCAATCAAAGAATAGAGCTATACCCATCAGAATCATCATGTATCCTCCAACCTGTACAAGAAGTGGTGCGTGTCTTCTTATCCAATTCATTTTCCCAACAAAGAAACTTAAAATTAGAAAAGGAATAGAAAAACCTAATGAATAGGCGATCATCATAACCACACCTGTGTCAGGATTGTTAGCTACTAAAGCAAGTACCGCAGATAAAATAGGTCCTTGACATGGCGTCCATCCCATAGAAAAAGCCATCCCTATCAAAATCGACCCAAAATAACCTGATGGTCTGTGCTTAAAAGTAATTTTATGATCTTTCATTAAAAACTTAAAGTTAAAGATCCCAACGATAACAAGACCAAAAAAGATAATTAAGATAGCTCCGACTTGTCTAATTAAATCTTGCCATTCAAACAAAAAATTTCCTAAGAAGGAAGTGGAATACCCTAACAAAATAAAAATGCTTGAAAAACCGATTAAAAAAAAGATTGTATGTAAAACACTTTTATAGTTTAACATTGCCTTTTCTTCTTTTATATCATTAACACTCATGCCTGTAATATAAGAAAGAAAAGCTGGAAAAAGTGGTAAAACACAAGGGGAGACAAACGATAAAAAACCAGCACCAAATGCGATAAACATATTTATTTCAGCCAAAATAGATCCCCCTACTATATATAAGTGATACACATAAATCCCTTGGCACGTCTCTGTGCAAGGGATTTATGTATGAAAATGCGTAATTTATTTCGTTTGATTATTCATTGCACGCATCATTTGATTAATCTTCTTCTGTGATGGTTTTTGTCCCATTTGCATCATCATTGTTCGAAGCATTTGCTCGTTAATTGGTGGGTTCTTCTTTAAATAATTCATCATATATTTTCTTGCAATAAAAAATCCAAGCGCTACACCTGCAATTAAAGTAATAACTGCAATAAGCACACCAAGCCAAATCGCCATGTAAAGCCTTCCTCCTTCAATCTTCTCTAATACAGTATAGTAAATCCAACAAAATAATACAATAGTTGTCGAATCTTAAAGAATCATTTCTTTTTTAGCAGGAGCAATCCATCCATTATTTATTGTACCTTTTTCGATAATAAAAAAGTTACGGTGAAATGAAATCAATGGTTGAAACAATAAATTATCAGCTTCCTGAACCGTATTGCAATCAATCATTAAGTAACGTTCTTCTATATGTATACAAAGAGATTGTCCATGTTTTTTTAATGTCATCGTGTTACCATCTTGATCTATTTTAATGTGAAGGTGAAAATTTTTTATGTGCTTCAAAAGTTGTGTAAATGAAATTGGTTGCGTAACGTAGTTAAACTGCGTATCTAATACAATAGATCTATTAGTTAAACATTGATTTAAAAAGCGATGAAGCACATCAGATTTATAATAGTATTGATAGCAGAATTCTTCCTTGATCCAAAACATAGCGTATTTATGCATATATATTCCTCCTATTTTGAAGAATATTATACACAAATATGCATGAAAAACTTGTCACAATCTAGTAAATAAACCCTCAAGTTTTGTCAGTTCACGCATAAAGAAAACAAGGAATTAGCCCCAGGCAAAACACCGATGCCTGCCAAGGGCTAAACTGTGATTCATATTTTTTTAGAAAAGTGATTTTACTTGTTTTACTACATTTTCAACAGTAAAACCATATTCAGCCATAACTTTATCGCCATCAGCAGAAGCACCAAATGTGTCGATTGCTAAGATTTTTCCTTCATCTCCGACAAAGCGTTCCCAGCCGAATGATGATCCCATTTCTATACCAAGACGTTTTTTAACCGTTGGTGGTAGTACTTTATCTTTATATGCTTGGTCTTGTTTCGCGAAACGATCCCATGATGGAATGCTAACAACACTAACATCAAGGTTCTTCTCTTTAAGCTGTTCTTGTGCTTTAACAGCTAGCTGAACCTCAGAACCAGTTGCAATTAACAAGGCGTCAGGAGTTTCTTTCGTTGCAGGACTTACCACATATCCACCTTTTTTAACACCTTGATAGGCATTTTCAGCCGTACCTGCTAATGTTGGTAGGTTTTGTCTTGTTAAAACAAGAACGGTTGGTAACTTATTTGATTCAAGCGATAATCTCCACGCAGCCTGTGCTTCGTTTCCATCTGCAGGACGTATTACGGAAAGATTTGGCATCGCTCTTAAGGATGCTAATTGTTCGACAGGCTCATGTGTTGGCCCGTCTTCTCCGACAGCTATAGAATCATGAGTTAGTACATAAGTAACTGGTAAGTCCATGATTGCTGATAAACGAACTGCTGCACGAAGATAATCACTAAATACAAAGAATGTACTTGCAAAAACTTTTAGTCCGCCGTGAAGAGCCATACCATTCACAGCTGCAGCCATCGCAAATTCACGAACACCAAACCAAATGTTTCTTCCGGCAGGGTTTTCTTTTGAGAAATCGCCACCATCTTTTATGGTTGTTTTGTTCGAGCCAGCAAGATCTGCACTTCCACCGAAAAAGTTCGGAACTGCCTTAGCAATACTATTTAATACTTCACCAGAAGAAGCACGAGTCGCTAATGTATCTTTACCTGCTTCGTATTCAGGAAGCTCTTTATCCCAGCCTTCAGGTAATTCATTATTCATAGCTTGAAGCAATTCAGTTGCTAGTTCAGGATACGCTTGTTTATATTCGTTAAAAAGTTCATCCCATTCTGCTTGAGTTTTCTGTCCACGATCTTGAATTTTTTCTTTGAAATCGCTATAAACTTCTTCTGGCACATGAAAATCATCATGTGTCCACTCATAAAATTCTTTAGTTAACTTTATTTCATCTGCACCTAATGGAGCGCCGTGTGAAGCTGATGAACCAGATTTATTAGGTGAACCAAAACCAATAACCGTTTTAACTTCGATTAATGTAGGTTGTTCTGTATTAGCTTTTGCTTGTTGTAGTGCTTTTGCTATCTCATCTGTATCATTGCCATCTTCTACTCGAATTACTTGCCAGCCGTATGCTTTAAATCTGCCTTCTACATCTTCAGAAAATGATTTATTTAACTCGCCGTCTAAAGAAATATCATTAGAATCATATAGTGCGATTAATTTCCCTAGACCAAGGTGACCAGCAAGTGAAGCAGTTTCATGTGAGATACCTTCCATTAGATCGCCATCACTTACAATTGCATATGTAAAGTGGTCTACAACATTATACTTTTCTCTATTAAACTTAGCGGATAAATGTTTTTCAGCCATTGCCATACCAACAGACATCGCAATCCCTTGTCCTAATGGGCCAGTTGTAGCTTCAACACCATCTGTGTGATGAACTTCTGGATGTCCTGGTGTCTTTGAATCCCATTGTCTAAATCCTTTTAGATCATCAATCGTAACATTATAGCCCGATAGATGAAGCATTCCGTAAAGTAGCATAGATCCATGTCCTGCTGACAATACGAACCGATCTCGGTTAAACCATTTCGAATCTTTCGGATTCTGGTCCATAAATTCTGTCCATAGCGTATAAGCCATTGGTGCAGCTCCCATTGGAAGACCTGGATGCCCTGAATTTGCTTTTTCAATTGCATCTATTGCCAATGTTCTGATGGTGTTAATAGATAATTGTTTTACATCATTAGACATTTTTTTATCCCCTTTCTCAATTAAACTTTCAAATGTACGTACATCTATCATCGTATAATGAATTGACTAAATTAACAAGTGACAACCTATAGCTTATTTATTAATTATGACAATTATTCGAAAAAAATAAAATATTAATGGTTGTATTTTTCTCTGTCTTGATAATCCTTTAATTTTTGCGGGGTAACATCTGCTCCGGTGGGATCAACAACTTTCATGTTTTTTAGATGATTTTTAAACGAACCTCTAACATTTTTTAAATATTCTTTACGCAGCTCTTGTTGTTCCTCTTTTTCTTTGTCATTCAAACCGCTACCCTTGGATTTCTTTGCTAATTCATTAATTCTATTTAATTTAGCTTTTGATATCATACAAACTCTCCTTATCGTTTGCTCTAACATTCTTTTATAAAATAGCTCATTTCGTAAAAGATTGTTGTTTGTAAAAACTTCATAGTTGAACTAAAAAGCGACGTAACGTAGTGCTCGTGATTTCCGCTCCAGGCAGTCGCCTTTAGCTAATTTAAAGCGTTTTTCTTTAAACAGGCACGGCTTCAGCTAACTCAGAAGCAAATGTTTTGGTGGGGCGAGTAATCGCAGTCCCCAAGTACACTTCTTAGTGGATCTTCAGCCCGTGCTGCTCACGTGGGACATTGAATTAACTTCCCCGAATTACGCCATATAACGAAAATGCGGTCGAGGACCGACTGCCAGCCCAAATCACCATCTTGTTAGTAAATTCAACAATTGAAAAACTATACTAAGCCGCGGGAAAATACTCCCTTTCAGTCTCGATGTGATACGCAGGTGAAGCCGCACAAGATCAAAACGGACACCTGGGTGCTTATTTTGCGTGAAATATCAAATTTGACTATTTGGCGGACAGGAGAGACCTTATTTGCTTAAAACTGCTTGCATTGAGGGCTTTTTAGTCAAATAAGCGCGCTAGTGGCCGTACAATCGAAATGATACCCTTTTTGTCACAGATAAGATCTCTGGTGTCCGCCAATAGCTAAAACAATCTTGTCTCCTAGGTCTTATCGCAATTTTTGCTGCTGCTATACTACGTCGGATCCTAGCTGTAGTACGTAACAATACTTTTAAGAAAACATACTTTATAATAAATTAAAAAGACAAGCATTTTACATATTGTAAATAGCTTGTCTTTTTATTCTATCTTAATGTTTTCCTTTGATTCAAGCATTTTGTACTCTTTATACCTTCTATGAACAGTAGCTTTTGAAACATGATAACCTAATCCATTTAATGTAGCAGCAATTTCTGCAAAAGTTAATTTGTTTCCTCGTAAGCGAATAACTTCTTTAATTGGAAACTCAATCCGCTCTCTTCCTGAGCCTTGATTTTGATGTGATAAGTTTTTGGTTGGATCAAATCCACGTTGAATCGCTTTTTGCATCCCACGTTTAATCTTCGCGTTGTGAATTTTACGTTGGTATTCTTCTACAATACTGACAATTTGCAATACCATGGAATCGGCTTCAGAAATTTGTAACTCACCTTGATTTATATGTGTATAAATCGAAATATTAAGTTTATCTAACTGATGTAATAACGCAATCTTGGCATTTCCTCTTCCTAAACGGGTCTCATCTTGGATAAGCAGGCAATCTGCATCTCCTAATGCAAATATATCAAGCATTCGAAAAATCCCATCACGCTCTATCTCATAGCCACTAGCCTGTTCTTCGATAACTTCAACAACTTCCATTTGATAACTTTTAGCTAATGATAGTAATTCCTGCTTTTGACGAGAGAGAGACGTCACTTGTTCTTCTTTTGTTGTACTAACTCTACTATATATAATAGCGTTCATTGTCGTTTCCTCTTTTCTGGATGAATATAGAATTTTTAACCAATAGAGAAGTACATAAATCCTAGTGTGAAAATAAATGCAATTACATAGAAATAATCAACTTTTGATAGTTTATGAAACAATTTAATCTCCTCCTTTTAAATGAGAACTTCTGTTCGTCTATATACTATATTATAATCGAACGTAGGTTCTTGTCAACAGTTTTACTCGAACGAATGTTTGTATAAACTTGGTAAGCATGGTATAATAACGTTAATAAATCATATGTGCGAGGTGTTCATTTCATGACAAAACTATCAAATAGACAACAAGCAATATTGGAATACATTAAAGAACAAGTTGTAGATAAAGGATATCCACCATCAGTTAGAGAAATCGGCGAAGCCGTAGGTCTAGCATCTAGTTCTACCGTTCATGGACATCTATCAAGATTAGAAAAAAAAGGGTATATTCGTCGTGATCCGACTAAACCGAGAGCAATAGAGGTGTTGAATTTAGAAGGTACCGATTCTATTCCTAAAGGAGAAGCAACATTTGCTCCGGTAATTGGAAAAGTAACTGCAGGCCTACCAATTACTGCGGTAGAAAATATCGAAGAATACGTGCCATTACCTAGTACAATAGCAAATCCAAATGAAAATATATATGTGCTTATTATTGAAGGTGATAGTATGATAGAGGCTGGTATTTTAGATGGTGATATGGTAATTGTAAAACAACAACAAACAGCGCAAAACGGTGAGATCGTTGTAGCTATGACAGATGAGGAAGAAGCTACTGTTAAGCGATTCTTTAAAGAAAAGGACCATATTAGGCTTCAACCCGAAAACGCAACAATGGCCCCTTTAATATATGATAATGTTTCGATTCTTGGTAAAGTTGTTGGATTATATAGACATATAGAATAAGAAAAAACTGTCGCATTAGAAAAGTGCGACAGTTTTTTGTTGTCTTAAATATTATAAAATTAAACAGCTGTGTACATTACTTACCCACGGCTGGTACCATGGCAGAAAGTATTTCATAGACAACTACAACAAAAACCTCGGCACATGTGCCGAGGTTTTAATGGAATTAATACTGTTGTAAGTATTGATCTCTTTCCCATGGGTGAACTTGCGTTCTGAACATATCCCACTCGATCTCTTTAGCTTCAACAAAGTGTTCAAAAATATGCTCTCCTAATGCATCTACAATAATGTCATTAGATTTAAGTTGTTGAACTGCATCATATAAAGTTGCAGGAAGATCCTGAACTCCATTTGCTTCTCTTTCTACTTTATCCATAACATAAATGTTACGATCAACAGCTTTTGGAGCTTCTAATTGATTTTCGATTCCATCAAGACCAGCAGCTAGCAATACAGCCATTGCAAGATACGGATTAGCCGCAGGGTCTACACTACGAACCTCAATACGAGTACTCATACCTCTTGAAGCAGGTACACGGATTAAAGGACTTCTGTTCGTTCCTGACCAAGCAACATAACAAGGTGCTTCGTAACCTGGTACAAGACGCTTGTACGAGTTAATAGTTGGGTTAGTAACCGCAGTGAAGCTTAACGCGTGCTTGATGATACCAGCGATAAACTGATAAGCTGTTTCACTTAACTGTAAAGGTCCGTTTTCATCTAAGAATGTATTTTTTCCTTCTTTGAATAAAGACATGTTACAGTGCATACCAGAACCGTTAACACCAAACAATGGCTTAGGCATAAATGTAGCGTGTAAACCGTGTTTTCTAGCAATTGTTTTAACTACTAGTTTGAACGTTTGGATATCATCCGCATGTTTAACAGCATCTGCATATTTGAAATCTATTTCGTGCTGACCAGGAGCAACTTCGTGGTGAGAAGCTTCTACTTCAAATCCCATTTCTTCTAATTCTAATACGATATCACGACGGCAGTTTTCACCAAGATCTGTTGGAGCAAGGTCAAAATATCCACCTTTGTCGTTTAATTCAAGTGTAGGTTCTCCTTTTTCATCAAGTTTGAAAAGGAAAAATTCTGGCTCTGTACCAAGGTTAAATGCACTAAACCCTAAATCTTCCATCTTTTTAAGATTACGCTTTAAGTTGTAACGAGGACAACCTTCAAACGGAGTACCATCTGGTTTATAGATATCACAAATGAATCTAGCAACCTTACCCTTTTCTGAAGTCCAAGGGAATACTAAGAAAGTATTAAGATCTGGATATAATTTCATGTCAGATTCCTCTATACGAACGAATCCTTCAATTGATGATCCATCGAATGCCATTTCATTATCAAATGCTTTATCTAGTTGACTTAGAGGAATTTCAACGTTCTTAATAGTACCTAATAAATCAGTAAACTGCAAACGTATAAATTTCACGTTTTCCTCTTCAATTTTCTTTTTAATCTCTTCTCTAGTAAATCCCATGTGTCTCTCCTCCTATATTTTTTGATTAATGGAAGAATCTTGATAATTCTCCCTGTCGCAACGAAGTTTTTCCAAGTCGCCCTGAGCTTAATAGCTCTTTCTGGAGTATACGTCTTAGCTCTTTATCTGATAATTCTGGGGCTTCTTGTCCTTCATCCAACGCCTTTGTAATAGGCAAATCTTTGATATTTAGCACTTGCTTAATACCTGCTAGATTTATCCCTTTATCGATGAGCTCTTTAATTTCTAATAAGCGATCAACATCATTGAAGGAGAATAATCTTTGATTGCCATTCGTACGCGCCGGATGAATCAACTTATGTTCTTCGTAATAGCGAATCTGTCTAGCTGTTAAATCTGTTAATGATTTAACAATTCCTATGGAAAATAAGGGCATAGAACGTCTATCTGTATCGTTCATATTATCCACCCCTTTCTTTACTTAGCTTTTCCATACTTTTATTATACATTTGCAAATATAATTGTCAATACGTGTTAGCTTTCTTTACATCGAAATATTCAAAAAATTAATAGATTATTAACATTTACCACCAAATGATGGAAATCTAGCTTTTCGGTAAATATCCTTTTTCCTGTAAAGCAATAACCGCTTCTATAATTGCAATTTTTACATGGGCATACGTGAGGCCACCTTGTACATAAGCGGTATAAGGAGGACGAATTGGTCCATCAGCAGTTAACTCTAAACTTGCGCCTTGTATAAAAGTACCTGCAGCCATGATCACATCATTATCATACCCTGGCATTGGGGAAGGGTATGGTGTTACATGAGCGTTTACAGGAGATACTCGTTGAATCGCTTGGCAAAAAGAAATCATTTGCTCTTTTGTTTTAAATGTAACGGATTGAATCAGGTCGGTTCGCATTTGATCGTAAGCTGGTGTTGTGTGAAAGCCCAATGATGCAAGAAATCGCGAAGAAAATATTGCACCTTTTAGCGCTTCACCAACAGTATGCGGAGCAAGAAATAGCCCTTGAAACATCTCTTGTAACATACCGATACTTGCACCGGTTTCTTTACCAAGGCCAGGTGACGTTAAACGGTAAGCACATTGCTCAATTAATTGTTTAGTTCCAACAAGATACCCACCGGTGCGCACAATACCGCCACCAGGATTTTTAATTAAAGATCCCGCAATTAAATCTGCGCCAACATATAACGGCTCTTTTGTTTCTACAAATTCACCATAACAGTTATCTACAAACACAATAATATTTGGATTAATTTCTTTAACGAAATGAACCATTTCAGAAATTTCCTCTATCGTAAAGGAAGGTCTGTCAGCGTATCCTTTTGAGCGCTGTATACCGATTACTTTTGTTTTATAGGTTATCTTCCTTTGTACTTCTCCCCAGTTAACCGTGCCATCTTCTGTCAAATCGACAGCGTCGTAACCGATATTAAAATCACGTAAAGACCCGTTGTTATTCCCTCGCGTTCCGACTACCTCTTCCAACGTATCATATGGTTTACCTGTAATATAAAGAAGTTCATTATTCGGTCTAAGTAAACCGAACAAAGCTATTGTAATAGCATGTGTTCCAGAGACAATTTGCGGTCGAACGAGCGCATCTTCCCCACCAAAGACATCCGCGTAAACTGCTTCTAACACGTCTCTTCCAAAATCATCATATCCATAACCGGTCGTTGGATTAAAATGGCTATCACTGACTTGATTATTGCGGAATGCCTCTAACACCTTTCTTTGATTTACCTCTACTATCTTCTGCACTATTTTTACTTGCTCAGTTATGTCATTTTCTACTTGGTCTGCTAGTTGATGAATGCTCACTTTTACTAATTACTCCTTTAACATATACTTTAATGGATGTTCTGGATCAATATGACCTTGTACAATGTAACCCTCAAGTGGTTCATCAAAAAAACGGTCATGAATAATTGTATTTTGACTAAGTTGTTGTAACAATTTTCCACTATCTGCAGGGACAAAAGTACGATACGATTCCCACTCTTCTGTAATAACTGTTTCCATCTCCTCTAATAATCGAAGTAAATCAGTCTTGTCGTAAGCACTGATTAAAATAGAAGGCTTTGCTGATGGGATAAACGAATCATCGATTAAATCCTTTTTATTATAGGCAGTTAGAATTGGGATATGGTCGGCATCGAGCTCGCTCAATAAATTGAGCACTGTTTGCTGATGCTGCTCTAAGTCTGGATGTGACGCATCTACTACGTGTAAAATGAAATCGGCTTCTCTAACTTCTTCAAGTGTTGATCGGAATGATGCGATTAAAGTTGTTGGTAAATCCTGAATAAATCCAACTGTATCGGTTAGTAATGTGTCTAAACCCGATGGTAACTGGATTCTGCGTGTCATTGGATCAAGTGTGGCAAACAATTGATTCTCTTCTAATGAGCTACTTTGGGTTAGCCTGTTAAAAAGTGTTGATTTACCGGCATTTGTATAGCCTACTATCGCAATTTGAAACGCATGATTCTCTTTTCTGCGTTTTCTATATTGATTACGCTGATTAACAACTGCATCTAGCTTTGCTTTAATGTCATCGATGCGACGTCTAATATGACGACGGTCTGACTCAAGCTTCGTTTCACCAGGTCCTCTTGTACCTATACCACCACCGAGTCTAGATAATGAGCTACCCTGACCGTATAAACGAGGAAGTACATACTGTAATTGAGCAAGTTCTATTTGCAGCTTTCCTTCTTTCGTATGTGCTCGTCCTGCAAAGATATCTAAAATAAGTTGACTGCGATCAATCACTCGTACGCCTAATCTATCTGCTAGATTTCTTAATTGACTCGGTGACAAATTATCGTTCGAGATAACCAAGTCAATTTCTAGTTCCTCAATGTATGTAGCAATTTCATTTATCTTCCCGTCACCTAAATATAATGCAGGATGAATTCGTTCTCGCTTTTGCGTAACAATTTTAACTACTTTACCTTTTGCAGTTGCTGTTAACGATTCAAGTTCATCAAGTGAAAAATGGAACCTTTCGTCATCTTGATTCTTATGATGTACGGCGACAATAAGTACTTTCTCTTGCATATATACCCTCTTTCCATGATGAATAGTGTCATCGTCATTTTCCTAATAGCTTAATGAAATACCCGTGTTTTATTCCTATTCCATCATATCAAAATGATCAACACAATGGAAAAATAAGAGCACCCTTGCACTGTGCTTCATACAGGGTGCTACCTACAGGTTATTCTAATGTTAAGTCATGTTTCGTAATTAACATTAACTCTTCGGTAGTGTAACTATTTTTTCTAATTAAGCGTACCGCATGTTTGCGAATAGATTTTTCAATAATGTTCCTAATGAATCGTGCGTTGGAAAAGTTATGATAAAAATATTGTTGCTTTTGCTTCATTAAGTGGTCTCTTAACTTCCACTCTGCTTCTTTCGTTAATTGATATTCTCTTTCGATTGCCATTTGTCTTGCAATTTGAAGCAGTTGGTCAACGGTATAGTCCTCAAAATCCAATACAATTGGAAAGCGCGATGCTAAACCAGGATTAAGCGTTAAAAATTGCTCCATTTCATTAGGATAGCCTGCTAGAATAAGAATAAACTGATTTTGGTTATCTTCCATGTGTTTCACTAGGGTATCAATCGCTTCTTTCCCAAAATCCTTTTCTCCGCCTCTAGCTAATGAATAAGCTTCATCAACGAACAATAAACCACCCATCGCTTTATCAATTAGTGCTTTCGTTTTTTGTGCAGTATGTCCGATGTATTCACCGACAAGATCAGCACGTTCTGCTTCAATAAAATGACCCTTTGATAGTACATTCATCTCATAAAATGCTTTAGCCAGTTTTCGGGCAACAGTTGTTTTCCCCGTTCCCGGATTCCCTTTAAACAGCATATGGAGTACTTGTTTTTGTGTTTTAAGTCCAGCTTGCTCACGTTTCTGGTTAATTTGTATATTTGCATAAATTTCTTTAATTGTTTCTTTAAGGCGGTTCATCCCGATAAAATAGGAGAATTCCTGATCAATACGCTTAAATGGATCGTTACTATTAACTGTTTCATTGTTTTCGAAAAATAGCTTTTCTCGCTCATGTAGTACGATATTAATTTGCCCATTTTTATTTAAAGAAACTTGAGATTCCACAACACCACCCCTTATTCACGATATTATACGCTTTTAAGGGCTAGTTTGTGACATATGCCTAGGAAAAAAGGAACAATTTCAAAAACTGTATTTTCTTATTGGTCATTTATTTGCGATTTTTGGATTTTCTTACTTTCGTTATCTTTTTAGGTGGTTGTTTCCGAATCCATTTTATAAACCTGGCTAGCTTCTGGTCTGTCCTTAGATCCTGCACCGTTGTTAAGCGGACAGCGATGTCTTTATTCGTATAAAGCGCATGGATTTAAGGACCGATGTTGACTTATCGTGTCATGAGGCGAGGGAAGTCTCGCTAGTCGCTGGCGCTCGGAGCTGGCCGTGGCTAATGCTTAATGTTATCCACATTTAGTATATTTTATAATTTCCTTTGCAACAAAAAAATATGGGCGCTAATGTTAAGCGCCCATGTGTACTATTACTCTTTTTCCAACGTAATATTCTTACTCGGTGCGAAAGTAGAGATCGCGTGTTTGAAAATCAATTGTTGCTTGCCATCTGTATCAAACAGTACTGTAAAGTTATCGAAAGCTTTTACCATTCCACGTAGTTGAAAGCCATTCGTTAAAAATACAGTTACTTGAATACGGTCTTTGCGAAGCTGGTTAAGAAATTGATCTTGGATATTTACCGATTGAGACATGTTTCTTCCTCCTCTTTTCTGTCTGTATTATGTAATTCTATTTTTCTGTTAGCTTTCCTGCAAGATTTTCTAAAATTATTGCAAACTTTTCATCTTTTTGTTCAGGTGATATTTTGTACCATGTGACATCCATTTTATTTTTGAACCAGGTAAACTGTCGTTTTGCAAACCTTCTTGAGTTGCGTTTTAACAATTCGACTGATTCTTGTAAACTCTGTTCTCCCTTGAAGTATGGAATGAATTCCTTATATCCGATCGCTTTCATAGACTGACTATGTTCTAATCCACGTTCATAAAAGGAATGTACTTCTTCGAGTAGACCCTCCTCCATCATAACGTCAACCCGATTGTTAATTCGTTTGTAAAGGAGTTCTCGTTCCATTTCAAGCCCAATTAATATTGGTTTATAAGGAGAATTAGGTTGCTGTTGCTCGTGATGTTCTGACATGGTTTTTCCTGTTCGTTCATAGACCTCTAATGCCCGAATCACACGTCTGATATTATTTGGATGAATCCGTTGCGCTTGTTCCGGATCTGCTTTTTGTAATTGTTTATAAACGAAGTCGATTCCATATTCATTAATTCTTTGCTCAATTATTTTCTGATAAGAAGCATCCCTTGCCTCTTCAGCAAAATTATATTCAAATAAAGCTGCTTGTATGTATAACCCTGTTCCACCAGCGATAATTGGCAGTCGATTTTCACCGATAATATCACTAATAGATGTTCTAACGCTCGTTTGAAACTCTGCTACCGAAAAAGATTCATCTGCTTGCTTAATATCAATCATGCGATGTGGCACATCACCCATTTCTTGTTTGGTTACCTTTGCTGTGCCTATGTCCATCTGTTTATAAATTTGCATTGAATCTCCACTTATTACTTCACCGTTAAACCGTTTTGCAATTTCAATGCTTAGACTTGTTTTACCAACTGCAGTTGGTCCGACTACCGCGACAACTGTGTTTTTCATTTACATGCCCCAATATTATTATTGATTATTTGCTATCCTTTAATCATTCATTATACATGAAAGCAAATAGTAAACAAGTGCAATGATGCTTAACAACAATATTATTTTACGAAACAAGAGGCTGTGTTTTATAAAACTAAAACAGCCTCTTTACTCACTTATTCATAAGCTACGTATGCTTGAAGCATCCATACATGCTTTTCTAATCTCCCATGAATCTCATTCAACAAATCTGCTGTAGGTTGGTCATTAACCTCATCAGCAAGCGATCCACCGGTCTCTTTTATCTCTTTGATTACCGTTTTATAATCTTCACAAAGCTGTTTGATAATTTCATTTTCATTATCGTCTGCTTGTGCCTCATGTAACGTTGTTTCTTTTAAATATTTATGCATTGTTGCCAATGGCTTTCCACCAATGGCTAAAATTCTCTCAGCGATTTCATCTAAGTCTTCAGAGGCCTCATTATATAGGTCTTCAAATACTTCATGAAGTTTGAAAAAGTGTCTACCTTGCACAAACCAATGGTAGCGGTGAAGCTTTATATAGAGAACAGCAAAATTAGACAATTCCTGATTTAAGAAATTAATAAGTTTTTGATTTTCTGGCATATACATCCTACCCTTCCTCTTCTTCATCGTTATTATGTTGTAGGATTAAGGATTTTATACATTTTAAAAGTGCAAGTAAGCGCCTTGGTTAGCCAGCTAGCTTAATACAAATCCTGTAAGTGAATTTTCTCCATATATAGAGGGCTAGGTACTGGTACTCGACATTGTCGCGCATATATGTTAAAAAGCCTAATTCATTCATAGCGAAAGAATTAGGCTTTAATCGTGTTACATTACTCGCTTAAACATCTTTTCCATTTCATAGGTGCTAAAATGAATGATAATCGGTCTACCATGCGGGCATGTAAAAGGCTCTGATGCTGCACGTAAATCCTCTAACAATTGAAACATATCATCATTGTTTAAGTAATGGTTCGCCTTGATTGATCGTTTACAAGACATCAGTATAGCCGCATCTTCTCTTAGTTTATGAACATTAATTTTCTCATCAGCCATAATTGTATCGACTATTTCTTGGATTACTTCCTCTTCGAATCCGTCCGGAAACCATTGCGGATGAGAGCGAATCACATAGCTTTGTTGACCAAACGCCTCAAAAAAGATGCCGATCTTTTCTAGTTCCGTTTGGTATTGTTCAATCATTAATGCCTCTTGTTTAGAAAAATCAAAGGTTATCGGCAGCAATAGTTCTTGCACTTCATTTGCTACTTCTCCAATTTTTTCTTTAAAAAACTCATATTTGATACGTTCTTGAGCTGCATGTTGATCAATTATATATAATCCATTTTCGTTTTGCGCCATAATATACGTACCGTGTAGTTGTCCAATCGGATACATGGCAGGAACTCTAGTATCCGATTGTTCTGGTTGCGCAGGCGAGGCTGTTGGCAACTGTTCTTCAACTTTTTCATGAAATGCTTGACCATCATCAGTCTGATTGAGCTTTTCTTTCCCTTCTGCTTGATGATTTTCGAAAGCTGGTATCGTATAAGCATTAAAGGATGGTGAAGTCATTGTTTCTGTAACCGTCTTTTCTAATAAGCGTTGATCGTTTGTTCTTTCTTGTTTGGCCGGGTACAATTCAAAGCTGTCCTGTACACTCTCCAGTTTTTGGTGCTTCGGTTTTGTCCCTGACGGAATAAGTGTTTGCTTCTGAAATGCTTCACGAATCATAGTTTCCACAGCCTGGTACAATTCTTTGTCCTTGCTAAAGCGAACCTCTAATTTGGCTGGATGGACATTTACATCCACAAGTATTGGATCCATCTCAATCGTTAACACAACTAACGGATTGCGTCCGATCGGTAATAAAGTATGATAGCCTTGCGATATCGATTTACTTAATGGGATAGATTTGATAAACCGGCCATTTATAATTGTTGAAATGTAATTTCGTGATGATCTTGTAACCTCGGGTTTCGCAATATAGCCAGAAATCGAAAAATCTAACGTTTTATAGGAAACAGGAATCATTTGCTTGGCTACCTGAAAGCCATACACTTGTGCAATAATTTGAACTAGATCGCCTCGTCCAGAAGTTTGAAACAACTGTTTACCATTGTGGCTCAGCTCAAAATGGATGTTAGGATGAGAAAAAGCTAATCGGTTCATTAAATCAGTAATATGGCCGAGCTCTGTATGAATTGTTTTCATATATTTTAATCGTGCTGGTGTATTAAAAAATAATTCATTTACAGTAATCTCCGTTCCTCTTCTTGCATCACTTTTTGATTTGGAAATGAACTTACCACCTTCCATTTCCAAAGAAGTTCCAGCCGCATCTCCTGTAGACGTTTTGATCGACAATCGACTAACAGCTGCAATACTCGCTAACGCCTCTCCACGAAAACCGAGTGTACGAACATGAAAAAGGTCATTTTCATCTTTAATTTTGCTCGTGGCATGACGAAAAAATGCCCGTTCACAGTCATCCTCAGCCATACCCTCTCCATTGTCACTAATTTTGATTGACTGTAAGCCTGCTTCCTCTATTTCCACTTTAACCCAGGTACTGTTAGCATCTATACTGTTTTCTACTAGTTCTTTGACTACAGAGGCAGGGCGTTCTACGACTTCACCTGCTGCTATTTTATTCGCAAGTGCATCCGGCATTTGCACGATTTTCATGATTTGCCTCCTCCACTGTCTGTTGCTTTTTTATGCAGACGATACAATTCATTTAATGCATCTAATGGTGTCATTTCCAGTACGTTTATGTTTTGAAGCTCTTTCAGTAATTTGTTTTGCTTGTTATTGTTCTTTTCATATCGAACAGATTCTTCTGCAAATAACGTTAATTGTGCATCTTCGTCCTTTTTTACCGATGATACTTGTTTTGGTTGTTCATTATTTTCAAACTGTTTAAGGATTTCTGAGGCGCGGTCAATAAGTTTGTCCGGAAGTTGTGCTAACTTGGCAACATGAATCCCGTAACTTTCGTCAGCAGCCCCGTCCTGAATTTGGTGTAAAAACACGACATTTCCTTCGTATTCTTCCGCCCTAACATGAATGTTCTTTAGTTTTTGTAGAGCTTCTTCCAAGCTAGTTAATTCATGATAGTGGGTAGAAAATAATGTTTTCGCATGAATATGATCATGCACGTATTCAATAATTGCTTGTGCTAATGCCATGCCATCATATGTGCTTGTCCCACGGCCGATTTCATCAAGCAAAATCAGACTATTTTCTGTAGCATTTGTAAGAGCATGCTGTGCTTCTAGCATTTCCACCATAAAGGTACTTTGACCCGAAACAAGATCATCGGCTGCGCCAATTCTAGTAAATATTTGGTCAAATATTGGGATGTCTGCTGCTTCACTCGGAACAAAACAGCCGATTTGGGCCATGATTGCTGTGAGTGCCAATTGACGCATATACGTACTTTTCCCTGACATATTTGGTCCTGTAATTAGCAGCATATCCGTATTGGATTGCATGCTTACATTATTCGGAACGAACGATTCATTTTTCATTACTTTCTCAATAACCGGGTGACGGCCTTGTTTAATATTGATATCCCTGTTTATATTAAAACGAGGACGAACATAACGATTTATTTCACTAGCAGTAGCGAATCCTTGTAGCACATCAATCTTGCTTATCGTTTCTGCTAGCTTTTGTAAAGCTGGAATGTATGCTTTAACTTGCTCTCTTATCTCGATGAATAATTGATACTCAAGATCAACACTTTTTTCTTCTGCTTCTAATATTAACGACTCTTTTTCCTTTAATTCTGGTGTAATAAACCGTTCTGCATTTGACAGTGTTTGCTTTCGTTCATACCGGTTGTCAGGTAGTAAGTGCAGGTTTGCTTTCGTAACCTCAATATAGTAACCAAACACTCGATTATAACCAATTTTCAATGATTTAATATTAGTATTTATTTTTTCTTGTTTTTCTAATTCAGCAATCCATTGTTTACCGTTTTTTGAAGCATAACGATAATCATCTAGTTGTGCATGATAGCCATCTTTAATAATTCCACCTTCTTTAATAGTCGGCGGTGGATCCTCAATTAAGCTATCCTGTAGCATTTGGTGGAGATCATCTAAACCATCAATTGCATCACTTAGGCTTGTTATTTTTTGGTGCGAAAAGCTAGATAAGACATTTTTAATCTCAGGAACTCTATTTAATGACTGTTTGAGTTGATGTAAGTCACGAGCATGCACATTGCCAAAAGCAACTCTCCCTGCAAGTCGTTCCAGGTCATAAATAGATTTCAAAGCTTCCCGTAATTTTTCTCGTTCAAAAAATTGCTCCAAGAAACCTTCAACAATATCAAATCGATCATCAATTAAACTCTGATTCAATAATGGCCGTTCCAACCATTTTTTTAACATTCTAGCCCCCATTGCTGTAATCGTGTGGTCAAGTACCCACAATAAGCTGCCATGTTTACCTTTTCTTAAGATCGTTTCGGTTAATTCAAGATTTCGTTTCGAATACATATCTAAATTCATAAACTGATTTAATGCAATAATTTGTGCTGGCTTTAAATGATCTAAAGAACGTTTTTGTGTACGTTGAATGTAATTTAACATTCTTCCAAACGCCTGTTTCAGCTCCGGCGTTTCAAGGTTATCTGCCAGTTTCACATAAGCATTTTCAATGATTGTTTCATCTTGATAAGATAAAGTTACTTGTAATCGCGCTTGCAATTCTGTTTGGTAATTTTCGGAAAGGTTAGAACTGATGACGATTTCCTTGACTGGCCGCTGGAATAATTCACTTATGACCGCATTCCATCCATTTTTAATAATAGCTATACTATTTTCACCTACAGATAAATCTGTATATGTAATGATAAAACTGTCGGAGTCATTTGAAATACTCGCCAGGTAGTTGTTTTCTCTTTCCTGGAGCATCTCACCTTCCATGATCGTCCCCGGCGTAATTAACTGGACAACTTCCCGTTTAACGACACCCTTAGCTACTTTAGGGTCTTCAACCTGCTCACATATTGCCACTTTAAAGCCCTTTTCTACAAGTGTCTTAATGTAGTTTGGCGCAGAATGATACGGTACACCGCACATTGGAATACGCTCGCTTCCGCCACCTTCTCTACTCGTAAGTGTAATCTCTAATTCTCTTGATGCAGAAAGCGCATCATCAAAAAACATCTCGTAAAAATCTCCAAGTCGAAAAAATAGAAAACAATCTTTATATTGTGCCTTTATTTTTAAATATTGCTGCATCATTGGTGTGTGATTTGCCATGTTTGCTCCCCCAAAACGTACAAGTTTTCTAGGTTTATTATAGCATACTAAGCTTCTATAATTGTTCTCTTCTGTTTCAATTGTAGGTACGTATATTTACCAATTCGCATTATTTTATATGATTATTTTTCATTTGCATATAGATTGGAATGAAATATACGTAAAAAATTTAAGGTTGATATTGCGCAATATATGCTAAACTCCGTCGTAACGTAGTGCTCGTGATTTCCGCTCCAGGCACCCGACGTAAGGAGCAATCCAGTTAACAGCGGAGGAAATGCCCTTCGACTCCTGCGGGACTAGCGGCGTAAGTGAGACCCCGCAGCGCGAAGGCGCGAGGAGGCTCACTAGCCCCCCGCGGAAAGCGAAGGGCATTTCCGGAGCGGGTCAAACACTCGCCAAACTACGACGGAGTTTACTTCATATATGAAGTTTAAAACAACAAACTTTATGTAAAAGAATCATGTAGAAAAACAAAAAACGAGAGATTTCTCTCCCGTTTTAAAAATAGATGGCTATTATTCTTCTTCAAATTCTGCTAGAAAATCTGGATCTACATCTTCGAATTCGTCATCATTTAATTCGAAATCCCAATCATCGTCATCTACTACAGTACCGTTTGGATCAACTTTTACAGTAACCTTCGTTTCACCAATTACTTCTACTAGGAATTCACGCTCGACTTCAACCATGATTTTTGAGTCATGACTTGCGATTTTGCATTCTAAACAATTTGGTTGTTGAATAACTTTTGCAAATACCTCAAGTTCATCACCTAGTGTGTGGTCATCTTTAACGGACAGTTTAATATGATCACAATAGATTACTCGTTCCGTAACGACTTCTGTTTTTGTATTATCGTTATAGGAGTACCACACGTTCACATCATAGCTTCCATTTACTTCAACAACATCATCAGCTTTGATTTTAGCATTGTATAAGTGGTTTATAACCCAGCAGCCTAGAATACTAGTTGGTTTATGTGATGGTGTAATTGTATTTGTATCCTGCGTGAACTTTCGCCCTTTACCAATGACAGCTTTTGTAATAATTTCTCGATATTCTTGATCAAGAAAAGACATAAGAACTAAAACCTCCTCTTTTTTTCATAGTCATTTTATGCAGGCCATTCACCTAAAGTGCATAATGCCCCAATTAAATTTGCGTGAGGCACGACCCGGTTAGGTTCTAATTCATCCTATGCAGTAGCCTAACAAAGTGTACGACATTTGCAGAAAATATCTTTTAATAATCACTTGGCTAGCCTGTACTTTCGGACACCACAATTTCTAGCGATTCCGAAAGCAATGATTTGACACACAAGCACATATATCGGCTTAAAATTAAAGTTTTGATGATTTCGGGTCAGGAGAGAATTTATTAACAGGCCACAGTAGTAACAGCTATCCTTTAATAAAAGCGTTGATGGGGCACAATTTTAATAATGCCCGTTTTGACACAGATAAAGGTCCTGGTGACCGACAACTACATAAGCGCAATCATACTAAAAAAAACCTACTAGGTAAGTACCTAGCAGGTCTTTATAAAATCTTTTAACAAGATGAAGTACTATTCTTCACTTTAGATCCTGTTTCTCCAGATAAGATATCGCCATCGGTAGAGCGGATTACTTCATTGGTAACTTCTCGAGCAATTGTTGTAGAAACAAGTTGCAAAATATCATTGATTGTTACTTGTGAATCTTTAAACTCTTGTACGATGGGAATACTATCAATTTCAGCTTGTAAACGGTCAATTTCTGTTTCTACTTTTTTTAACGCTTCCTGTTTACCGTAGGCTTGAAAATTTACTGCTTGCTTTTGTAAAGCTTTAATTCGTTTAATCAAATCTTGTACTTTTTTATTTTCATTTAATTTTGCTTCTAATTGTTTAAAACGATCTATTTCATCGGTACTTGCCATCATTTTCGCTAAATTTTTCGCTTCATCTATTACTTGAGTACGTGTATATGTTGCCAATTTAATTCACCTCTACTGGTTCTTTTATCAATTCGCCGTCTAATGTCCATGTTTTTGTATTCGTTATTTTCACTTCAACAATTTTACCTATTATTGACTTAGGACCTACAAAGTTTACGAGCTTACTTTTTTCTGTATATCCAGCAAGTACGTCAGGGTTATTTTTACTCTCGCCTTCAACGAGTACTTTAACTGTTTGTCCTTGATAGTTTTTCATTGCTTCTGCTGATTGCTTGTTTACCAATGCATTCAATCGTTGTAATCTTTCTTTTTTTACTTCCATCGGGATGTTATCCTCCCATTTGGCAGCTGGTGTACCTTCTCTAGGTGAGTAAATGAATGTGTAGGCACTTTCAAAACCAACCTCTTCCATTAGCGTAAGTGTTTCTTCAAACTGCTCATCAGTTTCATTTGGAAATCCTACGATAATGTCAGTCGTTAATGTAGCGTTTGGAATTGCCTTTTTAATTTTAGCAACGAGGTTCAAATAATCTTCTCTTGTATACCTGCGCGCCATTACTCGCAATACTTCTGAGCTTCCAGATTGTACCGGTAAGTGAATATGATCAAGTAAATTACCACCCTGAGCAAGTACTTCAATTAATCGATCATCAAAATCTCTTGGGTGTGATGTCGTAAAACGGACTCTAGGAATATCAATTTTATGAATCTCGTTCATTAATTCGCCTAAACCATATTCAATGCCCAAATCTTTACCATAAGCATTCACATTTTGACCGAGTAATGTGATTTCTTTATAACCTTGTGCTGCTAGTTGACGTACTTCCTGGATAATATCCTCTGGTCTTCTACTGCGTTCTTTTCCTCGTGTATAAGGAACGATGCAATACGTACAGAATTTATCGCAGCCGTACATAATATTTACCCAGCCCTTAATTTTCCCTTTACGAACCTTAGGAAGATTTTCAATGATATCTCCCTCTTTAGACCAAACTTCAACGACCATTTCCTTATTAAACATTGCTTCTTTTAACAGGTTCGGTAACCGGTGAATATTGTGTGTTCCAAAGATCATATCAATGAATGGGTGCTTCTTAAGTATACGGTTAACAACTGATTCTTCCTGAGACATACATCCACAAATTCCTACGATGACATCAGGATTTTCTAATTTCAACGGTTTTAAATGACCAATCTCTCCAAATACTTTGTTTTCCGCATTTTCACGAATTGCACATGTGTTTAGTAAAATAACATCCGCTTCCTTCGTGTCGTTTGTGGTCTCATAACCCATTTCTGATAAGAGTCCGGCCATTACTTCGGTATCGTGCTCATTCATTTGACAACCATAAGTTCTTATTAAGAATTTCTTTCCCTTTCCGATTTGTTGCATTTCAGGAGGTATAGAATGGTCATAATGAACTTGCACCTCTTCTCTTCTCCGCTTTTTAGCCTTTTTTAAATTGGGTGGCTCGTATGTTGATTGAAAATACTTTCCAATTAATTCGTCGGAACCGAGGTTCTTTAGGCGGTCAAGATTATCTGCTGAATCTTCACTTTTTTTAATTTGATCCATTTCTTTCCGTTGTTGCTCATTCATAACGAGTCTCCTTCTATATGGATTGTTGTATCTTACTTTCTATATCTGTCGTTACATTTCCTGATTCTTAAACATTCATAAATTGTTGGAGAAATTATCCTCAACAAGTTAACATCTATTTAAATATAAATCTTCTCTCCAATTTTAATATTATACCAAGAAGAGACTATAAAAACAAAGGCTTCGTATGTAAATGTACAAATTTTTGTCGATATCGTGAAGTTGTTTCGCTACTAGAATGATAACAATTTCAATATGACTCTATTAAAAAAACCTGTTCGCCTTAAGCAAACAGGTAAATAAATCATTAACGCGGTTCTACGATAAGTTTAATTGCAGTACGCTCTTCATTGTCTATCATAATATCTGTAAAAGCCGGAATACAAATTAGATCCACTCCACTTGGGGCAACAAATCCTCGTGCGATGGCTACTGCTTTGACGGCCTGGTTTAAAGCACCAGCACCAATCGCCTGCATTTCCGCTGAGCCACGTTCTCTTAGCACATTCGCAAGTGCTCCTGCTACTGAATTCGGACTTGATTTAGCTGAGACTTTTAATACATCCATTCCTAGTACCTCCTTAGTTTACTAAAGTAGTTCCACTTTTACTATATTCTTGTATATGATAGTTATTCCCTTTTATTATGAATCAATTGTTCGAAAATTTCAAATAATCAAGCGTGAAATGGGTGGTCATCATTAATTATAAGACGTTGAATACGTTTAGCGGTACCAGAATTGTTGTCAATATCAATTAATACAGCATTTAGTTGTGTCCTTCCTTGTTTATCAACCTCAAAACGTACTGGTAGACTACTCATGAATTTTTTTAGGACAGCCTCTTTATCTGTGCCTAAAATACTATCATAAGGTCCTGTCATCCCTACATCTGTTATGTACGCCGTTCCTTTAGGAAGGATGCGTTCATCTGCAGTTTGCGTGTGTGTATGTGTTCCAACGACAGCAGTCACTCTACCATCTAAATACCAACCCATCGCTTGTTTTTCACTTGTTGCTTCTGCATGAAAATCTACAAATATTAAGTTTGTACGTTTTTTTGCCTCATCTATTAAATGGTCTGCCACGCGAAAAGGATCATCTAAAGGTGGTAGAAATGTTCGTCCTTGCAAATTAATAATAGCAAGCTCTAGACCATTTGATTTAACAAATGTTAAGCCTTTACCCGGTGTACCTTCTGGGAAATTAGCTGGACGCACCATAAATTTAGCTTCATCAATGAAATCAAAGATCTCCTTTTTATCCCACGTATGATTACCCATTGTAACTGCTTGAACACCTAGTTCTAAAAACTGTTTATAAATTTTTTCAGTAATCCCTTTACCTGAAGCAGCATTTTCTCCATTTACTATAGTGACATGCTGTTGAAATTTTTGTCTTAAATTAGGTAAAAATTGTTGAACCATGTCTCTACCTGGTGAACCGACAATGTCGCCAATAAACAATATTCTCATTTCTGTTAACCTACCTATTCATTTAAATTACGTTCAGTGTTGCATAATCAATTCATAAAGTCAAAGAAACATCTACAAACCAAAAAGCGCAGCGGATCGGTTAGCAACGTTTGAAGTGAGTGATTCTTCGCAAGTCCGCTAATGCTCGGAGCTAGATACTGGTAGAAAATTTATATGCTTAGTTATCTATTTTCAAGTCTGTTTACTAAAAGATTGTTGTTTTGCTGAAAAAAGCTAATATACGTCGTTACTTGGAGAGTGCTTGCACCGCTCCGGAAATCCACTTCGCGCACCTTAGGGGGGCTAGTGAGCCTCCTCGTCGCTTAGCTCCTGCGGGACAGCGCGAGCTGAAGATCCACTAGAGAAGCGCACTTTGGGACTGCGATTACTCGTCCCACCGAAAACATTTGCTTCTGAGTTAGCTGAAGCCGTGCCCGCGGAAAGCGACTGCCTGGAGCGGAAATCACGAGCACTACGTTACGACGGTTCCCACTTCAATTATGACATAAAAAGCAACAAACTCTACGAAAAGAGCAAAATAAAAAAGCGACCAGGAGGTCGCTTTTTTTATTTTGCATATTCAACTGCTCTCGTTTCGCGAATTACTGTAACCTTTATATGACCTGGGTAATCCAGTTCATTTTCAATTCTTTTTCGTATTTCTCTTGCAATCCGTAACGATTCAAGATCATCAATTTCATCTGGTTTTACCATAATTCTCACTTCACGACCAGCTTGAATTGCAAATGATTTCTCTACTCCTGCGTAGGACTCAGAAATCTCTTCCAGCTTTTCTAGTCGCTTAATATAATTCTCCAACGTCTCACTTCTTGCTCCAGGTCTTGCGGCTGACAATGCATCAGCTGCTGCGACTAGTACAGCAATTATGGAGGTTGGTTCTTCATCACCGTGGTGAGAAGCGATTGAATTAATAACAACCGGATGTTCTTTATACTTTGTAGCTAATTCTTTACCAATTTCCACATGACTTCCTTCTACTTCGTGGTCAATGGCTTTACCAATGTCGTGAAGCAATCCTGCTCTCTTAGCTAGCGTTTGATCTTCTCCTAGCTCTGCAGCTAATAATCCAGACAGATACGCCACTTCCGTTGAATGCTTCAACACGTTTTGACCATAGCTCGTACGATATTTAAGTCGACCTAAGATTTTAATAAGGTCTGGATGCAGACCATGTACACCGACCTCAAACGTTGTTTGTTCCCCTACTTCACGAATGTATTCATCCACTTCACGTCTCGATTTTTCTACCATTTCTTCGATACGTGCAGGGTGAATTCGTCCGTCTTGAACGAGTTTTTCTAACGCAATCCGTGCAGTTTCTCTTCGTATCGGATCAAAACCAGATAGAATTACTGCTTCCGGCGTGTCATCTATGATTAAGTCAATACCAGTCAGGGTTTCTAGCGTACGAATATTACGCCCTTCACGACCAATGATTCGACCTTTCATTTCGTCATTCGGTAGATTAACGACAGATACAGTAGTTTCAGCTACATGATCTGCTGCACAACGCTGTAAAGCCAAGGATAAGATCCCCTTTGCTTTTTTGTCCGCTTCTTCTTTCGCACGATTTTCTGTTTCTTTAATCATAATTGCCGCTTCATGCGTTACTTCATTTTCAATCCGCTCTAATATGATCTGTTTTGCTTGGTCAGAAGTGTATCCGGAAATGCGTTCTAGCTCTGTTTGCTGCTCGCTTAACAAGCTTTCCACTTTGCTTTCCATTTCTGCAATTTGTTGTTGTTTTTCTGCTAGCGAACTATCTTTCTTCTCTAACATGAGCTCACGCTTATCCAGCGTTTCGTCTTTTCGGTTTAGGTTCTCTTCTTTTTGCATAAGACGATTTTCATGTTTTTGTGTTTCGGATCGTCTTTCTCTAAGTTCCTGTTCAACCTGCTGACGAAGTTTATGGTTTTCATCTTTAGCTTCGAGAAGCGCTTCTTTTTTAGCAGCTTCTGCATTACGGTAACCCTCTTCGACTATTTGCTTAGCCAATTGTTCCGCACTGGAAATTTTCGCCTCAGCAATAGACTTACGTATCAGATACCCAACAAAAATACCGAGAAGTAGGAATAGCAAAATGAAGATGATGGTAATACTTAAATCCATGGTTTCACCTCCTCTTGCTATAAACTTGTACAAAAAATGTGTATTCGGCATGTACAGTGTTTCAATAATTATTTAATTAACGAATATTGTATAATAAATATGAAAATTATACATAGTTAATTTTAATCCTGAGGGTAAATAATGTCAAGGAAACGTATGTTATTCCCTAACAAGTTATTATAGCGACTTATTTTTGATTTCTCGCATTTAGTCCATATTAAACTCTAAACCCCTTACAGTTCTACCTGTAAGGGGTTTAGAGTATCGGTATTAAGATTCAATATCTAGTGCTTCTTGGCTTTCTTTCGCTTTAGCTTTAGAATTAGATTTAGTAGTAGATTTAGAGTTATCTTTATCTTCTTCAGGCTCTATTACTTCATCTAAATTATAATGTGTTCGAATAGCCTGATGAACCTCATCTGCAATCGATGTATTTTCTTTTAAAAATTGTTTGGCATTTTCACGACCTTGACCAAGTCTTTCTTCATTGTAAGAATACCAAGCACCACTTTTTAGAACAATGTCTAAATCCGAACCGATGTCTAAGAGTTCACCTTCTCTTGAAATACCTTCACCGTACATAATATCCACTTCAGCAGTTCTAAACGGAGGCGCAACTTTATTTTTAACTACTTTTATTTTTGTTTTATTACCTACAAAGTCATTTCCTTGTTTCAATGTTTCCGCACGACGGACCTCTAGTCTAACCGAAGCATAGAACTTAAGCGCACGTCCACCAGGTGTTGTTTCAGGATTACCAAACATAACTCCAACCTTTTCACGAATTTGGTTGATGAAAATAGCCGTTGTTCTTGATTTGTTAATAGCACCTGAAAGTTTTCTCAACGCCTGTGACATTAGACGCGCTTGCAATCCAACATGGGAGTCACCCATTTCCCCTTCAATCTCAGCTTTTGGTACTAATGCTGCAACTGAATCGATTACGACCATATCAACCGCACCACTACGAACTAGGGCTTCTGCAATTTCTAAAGCCTGTTCACCTGTGTCTGGTTGAGATAATAGTAGCTCATCAACATTAACACCAAGATTTCTTGCATATACAGGATCTAATGCGTGCTCAGCATCGATAAATGCTGCTTGGCCACCTTGTCTTTGTGCTTCTGCAATCGCATGCAAGGAAACGGTTGTTTTACCTGATGATTCCGGACCATATATTTCTACTACACGTCCTCTAGGGTAGCCACCTACTCCTAATGCAACATCTAATGCTAAAGAACCACTTGGCACCGTAGCCACCTTTTGCTCTGCTCTTTCTCCTAGTTTCATAATAGATCCTTTACCAAATTGCTTCTCTATTTGTTTTAAAGCCATATCTAACGCTTGTTTGCGATCACTCACTTTGTTTCCTCCTTATAGTAAACTAGTATTATCATAACTTGTTTTTTGAGATTTAACAAGTAAAAAGCGAATAAATGTTCCCTTATTTTCGAACATTTATTCACTGTGAAAATTATGTTTTGTTCTAGGTGAAATTTAATTTTTAATGATTGTGAAAGTTTAGTTTTACAAAATTCAGGTTTGAAATTATAAAATTTACTTTTATTGATTTAATTGCTGATACAGTAATTCGAATCCCTTTTTAACTGCACGGTTTCTAATTGCATCCCGATTTCCTTGAAAATGGCATTCTTTCGTTAATAAGTTACCAGATTTATTATATATACTAATAAATACCTTACCGACAGGTTTGCCTTCTTCAACTGAAGGACCTGCAACACCTGTAAAGCTAATTCCAATATCAGCTCCTAACAGGTGCTGGACATTTTGAGCTAATTCAGTTGCACATGCTTGACTGACTGTCCCATGTGTATCTAATGTCTGCTTGGAAACGCGTAGCAATGTCTGTTTAACATGTTTTGAGTAGCATACAACGCCACCCATGCATACTTCAGAGGCCCCTGGGATTGAGATAAGTTCATCTGTGAATCGTCCGCCAGTTAGGCTCTCAGCTGCAGCTATTGTTTGTTGTGTTTCCTTTAATCTATTAAACACTTTAGTTTGAATTGTATCTTGATCATGACCATAAAAATGGTCGCCTGCTATTTCCAGGATTTTCTTTTCTGTGCTATCAATTAAATCTTTAGCTGTGCTACTTGAATCTGCTTTAGCCGTTATTCGAATCGCCACTTCACCTTCAGATGCAAGTGGAGCAATCGTTGGATTTTTTTGATCAAGTATTAATTGCTTTAAGTCATGCTCAAGCTGAGATTCACCAATACCAATAAAACGAAGCATACGAGATTCAATTACTGTAGACAATTGTAATTTTTCTTTAAGAAAAGGCATCACATGTTCAGTAGTGATTGCTTTCATTTCTTTTGGTACACCAGGCATAAAAACCCAAATTACTTGGTTGTATTCAACAATCATCCCTGGTGCCATTCCAGCACTATTGGATAAGACTGTCGCACCTTCGAAAACTAATGATTGCTTCCGATTGTTCGGTGTCATCTGTTTTTTTGATTTATTGTAGTAAGATATGATTTTGTCCATGGTAGATTTATCTTCATAGACAGATAAGTTAGCTACTGCTTGAAAAGCTTCACGGGTCAAATCATCATCGGTAGGACCTAATCCTCCAGTTACAATTACAATATCTGAACGGTCATTTGCTTGTAGGAATGTTGTTTTTACTCTTTCAAAGTTATCACCAACAACCCCGTGATAGTAAACATTTAGTCCTTGTTCAGCTAAGCGTTCTGAAAGCCATTGTGCATTCGTGTTCGTAATTTGGCCTAAAAGTAGCTCTGTTCCGACTGCTATAATTTCCGCTTTGTAATTACTCATTATTTTGAATCCCTCATTACGTGCCAATTTTTAACAAAATAATCCACTCCTGATACAACGGTTATAAGTAATGCAGCATATAAGGATAAGCTTGCAAACGGGATATCAAAATAAGAAAATGGAACATTATGTAATAATAATGCTGAAATAGAAACAATTTGAATCCACGTTTTTAATTTTCCCATTTGACCTGCAGCTAGTACAACTCCATCTCCTGCAGCGACTAATCTTAATCCCGTTACTGCAAACTCACGACTAATAATAATAATAACTATCCATGCAGGCGCCAAATTCATTTCTATAAGTAAGATAAATGCTGCAGAAACAAGTAATTTGTCAGCCATTGGATCTAAAAATTTACCCAGATTAGTAACTAGATTATATTTTCTTGCGTAATAGCCATCAAGCCAATCTGTTGCAGAGGCAACAATAAATAACATAGCAGCGACAAAATCAACAATTGGCAGTGTAGCTTCTCCAACCTGCCAGCTCCCCCAGTCAAAAGGTACACTTAACAGAAGAATAAAAATAGGAATTAATAAAATACGTGAAATCGTAATCCGATTGGGAATATTCATTGTATGATTCTACTCCTTTAATTAGCGAAATTTAACCCTTCCCATCCTTAGATGGAAAGGGCTGTTAACAACATCTACTCTTGATTTTCAATATTAACACGAACTCTTTGAACTGCTACAGGATCATAACCTTCAGGTAATTCTAAAACCACACCATTGATGGTAATTTTTAACGCTCCTGGATCACCAGGATTACCCGGTTCTCCAAAACGGAAATAGAGCTGTTGTTCACCACTCATATCAACTTCTAGTGGCGATTCTGTAGGTTGAAACATAGCTTCATATAAGCTATTACCTTCTCCATTTTTCACCTCAAGCCAGTGATTTGATTCTGATTCGAAAACTACAATCACTTCATCGCTTGTATTCACGAACTGGTAAGTGGTTAGTGGATTTCCACCCTCTGTTCCTTGACTTTCTACTGTTAAAGTAGGTTCTGGTGTTTCCGGTTCTTCATCCACTGGTGCTTCGTCTTGATTTTCTTCTTCCCCTTGTGGATTTTCTTCATCTTCATCAGCTTCTGTATCTTGGCCCGGCGGAAGCACAACTTCGTCTCCACTTGTATTTTCCTGCTCTGTATCAGGTGATGGATTTGAATCATCTGGGATTTCCCTGTTTAAAAACCAGACTAGAAAAACGATACCGACAATAAGTAACGCGACAATAATTGTCGGTAAGTACGAAAAAACTTTCGGACTTTTTGTTGATGTTGTGTCCTTACGACTACGCTGCACACGTGTATAGTTAACATTCGTATCCGTGCTAGTAGCAGGTAGTTCTGAATTATGCTCTTCAATTAATTGATCTGGATCTAAACCAACCAAAGTAGCATATTCTTTAATAAAAGCACGCACATAAAAGCTTCCAGGCATAATGCTGAAATTGTTTTGTTCAATTGCTTGTAAGTATCTGACTTGAATTTTAGTTTCTTGTTGAATGTCGTTCAATGTGAGATCCTTTGCTTCTCTTGCTTCCTTAAGCTTTGCGCCTAATTCCATGTTTAACACCATCCATTATAAAAATCAAATACCAAAAAAACCATCATCTTGCTCAAACTTAGCTTTATTAATTGGATCGTATCTTATTTCTTCCTCTTCATTGTTACGAAGTTCAATAATATAGTCGAAATCGTCTAACTTATATCCAGTTTGCTCAACAAAAATATCTGGATGCTCCACTACCTTTGTGGCAGGTAATCTCATAATTTCTCGTATTAATTCCCAATGTTTTTCGCTAGCACGTCGAGTAGATACTACACCATCAATAATAAATATATTGTTATCGCTGTATTCATCTTGAATAAGTTGATTTCTTACTGTTTGTTTTAAGAGTGTGCTTGAGACAAATAACCAACGCTTGTTCGCACACACACTAGCTGCTACTATAGACTCTGTTTTACCTACTCTAGGCATACCGCGAACCCCTATTAATTTGTGGCCATCCTTCTTATATAATTCTGCCATAAAATCAACTAAAAGTCCGAGTTCATTGCGAACAAATCGAAATGTTTTCTTATCATCCACATCACTATGTATATACCTACCATGTCTAACCGCTAAACGATCTCTTAGTTTAGGTTTCCTAAGTTTTGTAACATTAATCGTGTCCATCGTATTTAATATCGATTTAAGCCTAGTAATTTGGGCATCTTTATGTGACACGAGTAACATACCACGACGAAAATTTTCGACTCCGTTAATTGTTATAATATTTATCGATAGCATACCTAACAAGGAGGAAATATCTCCAAGTAAACCTGGTCGATTATGTTGAATCTCATATTCAAGATACCATTCGGTTTTTTCCATGATAGAACTCCTTTATGCTTACTAAACAAATGCATGATACTCTCATCATAAATGATTTTCATCGAATATTAAAGAAGTTAATTGCCGATAAGCATAGATAATTGAAATTTTTAAATAATAATTGTAAAAATAGACCAAAACCCTTGCGTCAAAATGCGAAGCAAGGGTTTCAGACGTGAACCGTATAGATTTGAAATACGTTTATTGAGCAGTACCTTCATTGTGCACTAGCTTCACCATAATATTGGCCATAGCGTGCTGCTCATCTTTATTTGCAGCATTCCACAAATCACGTAATACTGCTTCTTGGTCATTTTTAGCATCTACCTGTTTAGATAAATACCCACCGATTTCATATGCCAAATCTGAAACTGCTTGTTGGCTCATTCCTTGCCCTTCCGCCTGATGCAAGCGATCACCAAGAAAGTCTTTCCAAGATTCGAAATTATCAAGAACTGACATAATTTAAATCCTCCTTCATTCAACTTACAAGCTTATCTTTTGAAGGAAGAGGCAAGTTTATACATAAATTTAATCAATTTCAAAAATACATCAGGTCATAGTTGTATGACACTTACCACGCACCTGATATGCGTAGTATTTCCCCTTGAATATAACTTGAGCGATCATCTAATAAGAATGCTACTGCATGAGCGATATCTTCTGGACGACCAGCTCTATTGACAGGTATTTGATCTATAATCACTTGTTTTTCTTCTAACGTGAAGCCATCGTTCATTTTTGTTTCAATAAACCCTGGGCTGATTCCATTAACCGATATTCCACTCGAGGCTACTTCCTTTGCAAGCGATTTTACAAAACTAATCTGTGCACCTTTCACAGTTGAATAAACAACCTCACAGCTTGCTCCATCCTCACCCCAAATCGATGATATAACGATGATTTGCCCGTCCTTTTTCGTAATCATCTTCGGTAAAAAATGTTTTGAAATCATCCATAAAGCTTTCACATGGATGGTGAGCATACGATCCATCTCGTCTAGGTCAGTTTCATGAAACAAGCCATAGATACTTCGACCACTTGCAAATACAATTGTATCGATATCAAAATGGATAGAAGTTAAAAATTTATTAATACCATCAGTAGTACTAAGATCACCTTGTACGATCTGTAATACTGTTTCTTCTGGTAATAGGCTTACTAACGCTTCTAATTGACGATTATTTTGATGATAATGCAATAACAACGTATACCCGTCATTGGCTAGTCGTTCTGCAATTTTAACCCCAATATCTCCACTAGCTCCAATAATTAAACAGTTTTTTTTCATAAATAATTTCTACTCCGGTAAGATTTGGCATACTGCAATACGGTCATCTTCAACCCAGTTTTTCAAGAATTGATTAGCTTCCTCAACAGTTAATGCTTCGATTACTGGAAGTACTTCGAACAAGTCAATACCAAGCAAATTATAATGAATAAATTGATTTGATACAAATTCAAGAGAATTTAACGCGCGTAGAAACTGGCCAATTTTTTTTCGCTTCATGCGCTCAAAATCGTCATGATTCAACGTTACCTCTTTGAAATTATTTAACATACTAGTCAATTTTTTTGCTAAGGCATCTGGTTCAGTTGTATTTCCGCCGATAATTGAAAAACCAAAATTCTTTTCCAAATTCGCTTCGAAGCTGAAGCTATTGTCTATAAGGTCTTTTTCATACAATTCCTGATAATATTCGCCGCTTTTTGAAAAGTAATAATCAAGTAACATGCTTGAAAGTAATTCTGCTTTTAAAAAGGAAACATTATCAACATAAGTAGCACTTTCTTTTAGACCAACCATGCATTTAGGCACGGAAACAGGCATATGAATAACATGCTTTTTCTTTGCCACATCATTTGGCTCTTCAGGAAAAGAACGGTCTATTTCATTTAATTCAGCAAAACTCTTTTCAGCTTGATTTTCTTTAATTAGCTTCATCATGTTTTCTGGTTCAAAATTCCCTGCAACGAATAATGTCATATTAGATGGGTGATAGAAAGTATGATAACACGTGTACAGGTCTTCCTTCGTGATCTTTTCTATCGATTCTACAGAACCAGCTATATCAATTTGAACAGGATGATGATGGTATAAACTTTGAATCGTCCCAAAGAAAGAGCGCCAATCTGGTTGATCATCGTACATACGAATTTCTTGGGCAATGATGCCCTTTTCTTTTTCAACCGATTGATCTGAAAAATAAGGATCTTGAACAAAATCGATCAATGTTGAAACATTTTCATCTATGTTACTTGTTGCTGAGAACAAATATGCAGTCTTCGTGAATGAAGTAAATGCATTGGCAGAAGCGCCACGTTTTGTGAAATCTTGAAACACATCTCTGTCTTCCTTTTCAAACAATTTGTGCTCAAGAAAGTGGGCAATACCATCCGGAACAGTTACTGGTTCAGATTCACCGATTGGTACAAAAGTTTGATCAATCGATCCATAATTTGTTGAAAAAATGCCAAAGGTTTTAGCCATTTCTGGTTTTGGAAGCAGAAAAACATGCAACCCATTCGCTAGTTTTTCTGAGTGAATTGTTTCTTTTAATTGCTCATAGTAGGTATTATTCATTTTCGGTACCTCCTTGACTGGTTAGGAAATAAATCGTATCTAATTCAATTTTCTTACCAATTTGAAGCAAATCGTCTTTCGTCACTTGTTTAACCTTCTCAATTAAATCATCTGGGCTGCTATTACTTCCAGCTAAGACTTGATGATACAATAACTCAACTATTCCAAATGGATGATCTAACGTTTCCTTTAGCTGATTAACAATTATTTGTTTCGCTTCTTCCACCTGTTCTTCAGAGAAATCCCCTTGTTTCATTCGGTCCATTTGTTCTAGAATGATTTCCTTGGCATCATTGAACTTATCCGGAGCGATTCCACTAAACACAAATAGCAAACCTTTGTGACTCTCAATTCTAGAAGCGGCATAGTACGCTAAGCTATGTTTTTCACGAACATTCATGAATAACTTTGAGCTTGGGAAACCACCAAATATGCCATTAAACACCTGTAACCCTGGATATGCTTCATCAGTGTAAGTAATATTAGTTCGATAGCCGATGTGTAGTTTTGCTTGTTGCAACTGTTGTCGCTCAACTACCTCATTTACATTCTTAATCGCAGGTTTAATCGATACTTCAACTGTTTGCTCGTTGTCTGAAACTTCTCTTGAAAAACATGATTCCATCATGTTCTCGACATCTAATCCATCTAAATCACCAACGATATAAACATCCATCTGGTCTTGATGTAACAATTCCTGATAATAGCTATACAACTGTTGAGATGTAATTGCTTCTAAATCATCTGGATAGCCGTGAACATGTAGGCTATACGCCTCATCTGTACACATCTCATCGATTAATCTCATATTTGCAAAGCTCATTTTATCATCAATAATGGAATCCATCTTATGCTTTAATGTTTGTTTCTCTCTTTTTAAGATTGACTCATCAAAAGCCCCATTGGACGTTTTTGGATTAAAAATAATTTCATGCAATAAATCAAGAGCTTTATCTAAAATCGGTTCGTGTGACGTTAGGAATGCCTGGTTGGCGATTTCCATTCGAAAGGTTAAAATGTGATTATCCCCTTTTTTAGCTGCATCTATATTAAAAATTGCTCCATATAATTGATCAAGAGCAGTTTGCAGCTCGCGGGCAGTAGGATAGTTCTTTGTGCCTTGTTGAAGAATGTATGGAATTAACGCTCTCTTTGTTATCGTGTCTCGTGATAAGGATGATTTGAAACGAGCAACAACATGAATTGTTTTAAACTTTTTCGTCGGAACAACGTGCAACTGAAAGCCTTTTGACGTAATTTTTTGTTCTTTTACCATTTGCATGTGTCTTTCCTCCCTAATATTAATATATGTATAGCATTTCATTACCTAACTATATCTATCCAATTGGAAAATAATGCTTCTCTTTATTTTAACGAAAAAGAAACCCGGAAACAAATCCCGAGTTTCTTTTTCATGTATTTTTAAGAAAAGCTGTTTTCTTAAAGTAGTTGATATTTCGCAAAATAGCTAGTATGCGTCGTAGTGTAAAGGTGCTCACTGATCCTACATGTGCACCGCTCCGTCCCTACACTTTGCTTTCCGCGGGGGGGCTAGTGAGCCTCCTCGCGCCTTCGCGCTAGGCCACTGAAAAAGTCCGATAAATTTTGAAAAGAGTGAATACCAAAAAAAATCCATCCCCACTTTCCGCCTAAAAATCAGAAGTAAATCGAACTGGTTTCTCCACTTTTCTATAGAAAAGTAGCAAGATTTTGGGATAGTGTTTTTGAAAAAACTTCATTTTTAACAGACAAAGACTTTTTCAGTGGCCTCCCTTCGCGCTCCGGGGTCTCACTTACGCCGCTAGTCCCGCAGGAGTCAAGGTGTAGGGACTACGCTTCATTAAAGGTGTTTAACAGAAAACCACCCTTAGCTGTGGAAAAATACGCCACTCCAGCGGGAAAGGAACAGTCTGAAGACCCCGCAGAGAGCGCTCTTTGCGATCGAGGAGGAGTAGAGCGTTCCCCGCGGAAAGGGCGTATTTTTCCGCAGCGTCCGATTAGCAATCACTACTACGACGCATTTTGATTCAATCATGAATTCAACAAACTTTAAGAAAAACTCTTAACGACTTCCTTTAATATAAGGCTGACCATTTGCCTTCGGCGCTTCAGCACGGCCGATAAATCCAGCTAGTGCAAGGATTGTTAGAACATATGGCGCAATTGTCAAATAAATGGAAGGTACATTTTCTAATAAAGGAATATTGCCGCTTATTACACTTAAGCTTTGTGCAAATCCAAAAAATAATGCAGCACCCATTGCACCTAACGGATGCCACTTACCAAAAATGACGGCCGCCAATGACATAAACCCTTGACCTACAATTGTCGATGCAGAAAAGTTAAAGGCGATCGTAAGCGCAAAAACAGATCCACCGATCCCACCTAAAGCACCAGAAAGTAATACTGCAATATAACGCATTCTATACACATTTATACCGTTAGTATCAGCAGCCATAGGATGTTCCCCAACTGCCCTCAGCCTTAACCCAAAGGACGTTTTATATAAGACAAACCAAGCAATAAATGCCGTTAAAATCGCAATATAAGATGTATAGTGAACACCTTGAAAGAAAATAGGTCCAAGCACAGGTATATCAGAAAGCAAAGGAATATTTGTAGAGAAAATTGGCTCAGACACCATATCTGTTTGTCCTTTACCATACCATTGCTTTGTTAAGAATACGCCTAGTCCAACAGCTAAAAAGTTAATTGCTACACCACTAACGACTTGATCTGCTCGTAAGGATACAGAAGCAACAGCGTGAATCAGCGAAAAGAGACTGGACACAAGCATTGCTACAATAATTGAAATCCACGGTGTTGCATCTCCAAATACGTCTGCAAACGTTAAATTAAAAACAATACCTACGAAAGCTCCCATTACCATTAAACCTTCTAATCCGATGTTAACAACACCAGAACGTTCACTAAACACACCACCAAGAGCTGTGAAGATTAAAGGGGCTGAATAGAACAGTGCGATTGGAATAATAGACTGTAAAACATCAACAAGTGCTGACATCTATTTCCCCTCCTTTTTAAAACGTAATAAAATCCAACGAATCATATAGCTAGCAGCTACGAAGAAGATAATAAGAGCGATCACAATTTCAACCAATTCAGAAGGTACACCAGCTCTTGGCATATTTAATGACCCCGTTTTTAGAGCACCAAATAATAAAGCCGAAATTACAACTCCAAACGCATTATTTGCGCCGAGTAGTGCAACCGCGATCCCATCAAAGCCTAAATTTGTAAACGCCGCATGTGTAGGCATATACCCGAAAGTACCGAGTCCTTCCATTGCTCCAGCTAAACCAGCGAATCCACCAGATATTACCATAGCAGATATGATATTTTTTCCAACATTCATCCCTGCATATTCGGATGCATATTTGTTAAATCCAACCGCACGCAATTCATAACCAGTCGTTGTTTTCTCTAATAAAAACCACATGAAGATCGCTATGAGAAGTGCAACAAAAATACCAAAATGCAAACGTGAAAACCCGAAAGCTTCTGACAATGAATCGGACGCAAGTGATGCGGACCCAGCAATATTTTCGGTACGGTCTTTCGAGTCTGTTAATACATTTCTAATGATTGCATTTGAGGAGTGCAAGGCGATGTAATTCATCATAATCGTAATGATTACTTCATGCACTCCTAATTTTGCCTTTAATAATCCTGGAATAAAACCCCAGAACGCACCGGCAAGTGCAGCTACAAGAAGTGATAATGGCAAATGAATAATCATAGGCATATCAAAAGCAGTACCAATCCATACCGATGCGAGCCAGCCAACAATAACTTGCCCCTCTGCACCAATATTAAATAGTCCCGTTCGAAAAGCAAAGGCAACCGATAGCCCTGTCAAAATGTAAGGAGTAACCTGTCTAATTGTTTCCCCGAAATAATAAATATCACCAAATGATCCATTCCATAATGCTATATACCCTTTTATAGGATTATACTGGAAGGCTAGCATAATAATTGCACCTGCTAGTAGTCCGAGAAATACGGAAATGATCGGAACCATAATATTAAAATAACGATTAGAAAACATTAATGTTCACCCGCTTTCTCTCTACTACTACCTGCCATGAGTAACCCGAGTTCTTGTTCATCGGTCTCTTCAGGCTTCACATTTGCAACAATGCTTCCATCGAACATTACCGCGATTCGGTCACTCACATTCATAACCTCATCTAATTCAAAAGAAACAAGTAATACAGCTCGTCCTTTATCTCGTTCTTCAATTAATTTTTTATGAATGAATTCAATCGCACCTACATCAAGACCACGAGTTGGTTGCACGGCAATGATCAAATCAGGTGAACGATCTACTTCGCGAGCAATAATCGCCTTCTGTTGATTTCCTCCTGATAATGCTCGAGCTAATGTGAATTCACTAGGAGTACGCACGTCATATTCGTCTATTAATTTCTTTGCATGCGCGTATATATTTTTGAAAGATAACACACCTTTTTTAGCATACGGTTTTTGGTAGTAGGTTTGTAAGACCATATTTTCACCGATTGGGAAATCGAGTACTAATCCGAATTTATGTCTATCTTGTGGGATGTGAGACACCCCTGACTCGGTTACTTTTCTCGGAGTCAAGCCTGTAATATCTTTCTCATTCAAGCTTACTTGACCTGCCTCTGTTTTTCTTAAGCCAGTAATGGCTTCAATAAATTCAGTTTGGCCATTTCCATCTACACCAGCTATGCCCACGATTTCTCCTGCTTGGACATTAAGATTGAGATCTTTCACCATGTTTACACCTCGAGCATCCTTGACCCTTAGTCCTTTTATGGATAGAACGATTTGTTTTGGATTTGCAGGTGTTTTCTCAGTCGTAAAGCTGATTTCTCTCCCAACCATTAGTTCTGCTAATTGATCGACGTTAGTATCCTTAACATTAACTGTTTCAATACCAACACCTTTCCTAATAATTGTGCATCGGTCACATACTTCCATAATTTCTTTTAATTTATGTGTAATTAAAATTATTGAAATACCTTCTTTAACTAATGCTTTTAAAATTACAATTAGTTCCTTAATTTCTTGTGGAGTTAGCACAGCTGTTGGTTCATCTAAAATAAGAACCTCGGCACCTCGATATAATGTTTTTAAAATCTCAACTCGTTGTTGCATACCGACTGAAATATCTCGAATCTTAGCTCTTGGATCTACTTTCAACCCGTACTGCTCAGAAAGCTCAAGTACTTTTTGTTCTGCTTGCTTCATATCGATCTTTCCATATCGGCCGGGTTCACTACCCAATATGATATTTTGTGTAACAGTAAAAGTATCGATTAACATGAAGTGTTGGTGTACCATACCAATCCCCAGATCGTTCGCTACGTTAGGATCAGTTATATGTACCTTTTCACCTTTCACACGAATTTCTCCTCGTTCAGGCTGATATAGGCCAAATAATACATTCATAAGGGTTGATTTCCCCGCGCCATTTTCTCCAAGAAGTGCATGAATTTCTCCTTGTTTTACTTGTAGAGTAATATTATCGTTAGCAACGATACCTGGAAACTCTTTGCGTATATCGAGCATTTCTACTACATAATTATCCAACATATTTCAACTCCTTCTACTTACATTGCTACTTCTTCTTAGTATAAGCAAATTCTTATTAAAACACTTATTATTCCCTCATATAAATTGTTCTTACAAAAATCACCAAAGGAAAAGATCCTGAAGAACCTTTCCTTTAATGACTTTCCTATCATGGAGAAAAGGCTAGATATTTCTAGCCTTTTCTCTGATAATTTTTAAAGTGAATCTAAGAATGTTTGTAACTCATCATCTGTAGTTGGAACTTCTACTTCGCCATCTAATATCTTTTGTTTCCAATCTTCTACAGCAGTATTTATTTCATCCGTGTAAGCTTCTTCGTTTGTTTTTGCTACATCGATACCATTATCTTCTAAACCATACTCAATGGTTTCCCCGCCAGGGAATTCACCATTCATCGCACGTTTTGCAATATCTTGAACCGCAACGTCAACACGTTTCAACATAGAAGTTAATGTAACGTTCATATCCTCAATTTGACCTTCATCGTGTTGATCACGGTCAACACCGATAACCCAAACATATGCATCTGGATCACTGTTTTTAATATCTTTCGCTTGTGCAAACACACCATTACCTGTAGCACCAGAAGCGTGATAAATAACATCAACACCACTATTGTACATGTTTGCTGCAATTGCTTTCCCTTTTGTAGCATCTTGGAATGAATCAGCATATTGAACTTGTACTTCGATCGCTGAATCTACAGAAGCTACACCAGCACGGAATCCTGCTTCAAAACGCTTAATTAACTCACTTTGTGCTCCACCTATGAAACCAACTTTTCCTGACTCGGATTTCAAGGCAGCAGCAACACCTACTAGGAATGAACCTTGTTGTTCTTTAAATTTAATACTCGCAACGTTATCAGCTTCTACTACTTCGTCAACGATAGAATAGTTTGTATCTGGGTTTTGCTCTGCAATCTTTCCTGTTGATTCCGCTAACATGAACCCAATTGAGAAAATTAAATCATATCCATCTTTTGTTAGACGGTTCAAGTTAGGTAAATAATCGGCATCACCAGAAGATTGTGCATATGCATAGCTTTCACCTTCAACTAGTCCATTTTCTTCACCAAATTGTTTAATACCTTCCCAAGCAGATTGGTTGAATGATTTATCATCAACACCACCGACATCTGTTACCATACCAACTGTAAAATCAGTGTCAGCTTCTTCATTTGTACCTTCATTAGCAGCACCGTCATTTGTAGTATCTGTCTCTTCTTCTTCATCTTCTCCATTAGTACCACAAGCTGCCAAAATTAATCCAACAGACAGTAGTAATGCTAACAATAAAAACAAACGATTTTTCTTCAAAATAGTACCCCCATTAAATAATTATATTTGTAATTCTAGATGAACCAACTAATTAACTTCTAACAATTAGTGTGGCACCACCTCCCAAAAGGTTTAAAATTAGAATTAAGACCTTGTTCTCAATACATAAAAACTGAAAACATCTGCCCGAAAATAATTGGCTGAATATAATACAGGCTCGTCATCTTCCGTAAAGTGCATTTGCTTTAGCAACAATAATGCTTGGTCAGGTTCACAGTGCAACAACGGGGAAACCACCTCATGATAACCTATAGGTTCTATGTAAGTAACAGCGTATCCTACACGCTTCTTACCATGCTCTTCTAATAATTTGAAGATGGAATCCTGTTCATGCACCTGTTCGAGTGGAATTAATCGATGATCAATCTTGTCCACACAAAAAACAGCTGGTTGTCCATCTGCTGTTCGTAGTCTCTCAATCTTTGCTAAAGTCTCTATTGGTTTAGGTGCAAATCTCTTTCTATCTTCTTCGGTCGGCTCAATTAATTCTGTCGACAAGTATTGGGACCCAGGTGTTCTACCAGAACGGATGATCATATCTGTAATACTGCTTAGTTGTTCAATTCCCGAAGAAACAATCGGTTTTGAATTTACAAATGTCCCAACACCATGCCTTCTTGAGACGACACTCTCCTCTTCTAATTGTCGAAGAGCTTCACGTAACGTTGCCCTTGAAACGCCTAGGCTTTTAGATAACTCAAACTCAGATGGAAGCTGTTGTTTTTCTTTATACATCCCCTCATCTATGTCTCGTTTTATACGATCAATAACTTGTAAATATAAAGGACGAGAATCTGTTTTCAAAGACATATGTACCCCCTAATGTTATCCTCACTTTAGAGACCTTACCAAATAACATTATTAAGAATATATCATTAATGATTTTAAAAATAAACAGAAATATGACGAATTTTGTCAAAAATCATTACAAATTTTGATCTGTTAGATATTGATACCGTATAAAAACCCTGTTTGCTTCACAAACAAGGGGTCCTTTCTTGTAGTATTCCATCAACTTTATACTTTATGAAGATTTTTCTTCAGTTGTTTCACTTATTAATACTGTACGTGGTTTGCTACCCTCATAAGGACCTACTATACCCCTTGCCTCCATAGCATCTATTAAACGAGCTGCTCTTGTATAGCCGATTCTAAACCTTCGCTGAAGCATTGACACGCTTGCACTTTGGATCTCAGTAATTAGTTGAACTGCATCATCAAACAAATCATCATCGACGTCATTCGTTACCTCTGTTTCTTCATCAGGAATCATTTCCTCTTGATATTGGGCCTTTTGTTGATCAATACAAAAATCTACTATACGTTCGACCTCTTCATCGGATAGAAATGCACCTTGAATTCTAGTAGGTTTGGAAGAACCGACTGGAATGAATAACATATCCCCTTGCCCTAATAGCTTTTCAGCACCGCCTGAATCCAGAATGGTGCGTGAATCGGTCTGTGAAGAGACACTGAAAGCTATTCTTGATGGAATGTTCGCTTTTATAACACCAGTAATAACATCTACTGATGGTCGTTGCGTAGCAATAATCAAGTGGATTCCAGCGGCACGAGCCATCTGTGCAAGCCTAGTAATTGCATCTTCCACATCGTTAGAAGCAACCATCATTAAATCAGCAAGCTCATCTACAAGCACGACAATATATGGTAGCTGTGGTTGATTATCATTTTCCGCCAAATTAGATTTTTTAATATATTCATTGTACGCTTCAATATTTCTTGTACCCGTATCAGAAAACAAATCATAGCGTCGTTCCATCTCTGATACTACTTTCTTTAATGCTCTAGATGCTTTTTTAGGATCTGTCACAACTGGAGCTAAAAGATGTGGGATGCCATTGTAGACGTTTAATTCTACTTTTTTAGGGTCGATCATCATCATTTTAACTTCATGCGGTTTGGCACGCATAAGAATACTAGTAATTATGCCATTAATACATACACTTTTACCACTACCCGTCGCACCTGCTACTAACAAGTGCGGCATTTTGTTTAGTTCTGCAGTTACCGATTCCCCCGATATATCTCTGCCTAGTGCAAATGATAACTTTGAACCCTGAATCAATTTCTTTGTCTCCAGCACCTCTCTTAGCGATACCATAGCGACTTCTTGGTTCGGAACTTCAATACCGATTGCAGATTTGCCTGGAATAGGTGCTTCAATCCTAATATCTTTGGCGGCAAGAGCGAGAGCAAGATCGTCATGTAAGTTAACGATTTTACTCACTTTCACGCCAATGTCAGGATAAACCTCATATTTTGTAACTGCAGGACCAACATGCACTTTTGTTACTTTAGCTTTCACACCAAAACTATGAAACGTTCTCTCTAGTTTACGCACAACAGCTTGGATTTGGCCACGTTCTTGATGCTGTGCATTGTGCTTAGGTTCTGCTAAGAGCTCTATCGGAGGTAGTTGATATTCATAGTTTTCCGTTTCTGCCATCGGAAGTGATGCCGCAATATCATGATCCACTTCATCGTTACTAGTTTGTTCTTCTTTAGTATCTTCTTTCTCTTTCGGTTCTTGTTTCGGTACGTTGTCGATAGAATATGCGATATCAGGGAAATCTTTATTTTCTTGCACCTCTTCTCCGATATCGATCGTATGTTCATCGGTAACATCGAGAGGATCTGTTTTGATGTTAGAAGAGACAGTTCTCTTTTTTTTATCAGAACGATATTTCTTCCATCGCTTTTTCTGTGCTTTCCAATGATTTTGAGAACTACCCCATAGTTTGACAAGCAAATCTCCAATCGAGATTTCCGTAATAAAAATCGCACCGATAAGCAAAGAGAAAAATGCGAGGATTTGTGCACCTTTAACGGAAAACAAAAAATAACTGAATGTTAATAATAAGGCACCGATAATCCCTCCACCTAAATTTGCAGAAGACTCTGTATTCTGGACATATGCCATAATGTGACTTGCAGTTTCCCTTAATATAGATGTTTGAAACGAGTCTGCTAATAAAACTTCATATGTCTGAATATGTGTGATTAATAGAATTGCTAAGAAGATAATATAAAAGCCAACGATTCGTTTGTTAAATAAGTAAGGTATTTGACGCTTAATAATTAAATAAATACCAATCCATGACAAAAATACAGAGCCTACTGGAAACCAGATTCCAAAAAAGAATCGGAACAGATTCTCTATTATACCTGGAATTGCCCCTTCACTAATGGAGCTCGCTCCACTTCCAAAAACCGCTAGAAATAGAAACAAGATTCCTATTAGCTCATATTTTATTTGTTGTTTTAACTTAGGTTGACTTTTTCTAGTATTTCTCTTTTTTGCCATGTTTTTCACCTCTAAAGAACGTCTAAGGTTCTAGTATTAGACAAACCCCTGTCAGCTACCTGACAAGGGTTTAAGTTCTTGGTAGTAGTGGCATTGTTTGCCACATTACCTCTATTATATCACATAGACTTCTGTTATTGATGCTATCTTTTATTATTTGAATAGAGTCAATTTTCTAATTATGTTTCATAACTGTCCGCATATAGTTGGATTGATCTATTTGAAAACGATAGGTGGACGAGAATATAAAAATGGAATTTAACCTGAAATTATTTCTCCAGGGCAATAACGATTATCTAAAAAGTCTTGTGGATCTGTTGATAATAACTTCATTACCTTATACGTACCATTTTCCAAGCGTTCCACTTGCAGCATTTTGCCATTATGAGCAATGGTTTCACATTTATCATAATGCGTAGACTCTGTTGGAAATATATCGTGTTCACTTAAAGGTGTATATAGGATCATTGGATCATATTCCCTTCTTGACGAGAACTTTCAATTAATTCATTTAGCTTTACCATCGCATCTTTGACACCGCCGACAGCATCGATCAGTCCAGATTCAACTGCATCTTTGCCAATCACGTTTGTTCCGATATCTCTTGTTAAGTTACCTTTTGCAAACATTAAATCTTTGAATTTTTCTTCTTCTATATTCGAATGATTTGTAACAAATTGAATGACACGCTCCTGCATCTTATCTAAGTATTCGAATGTTTGCGGAACGCCAATAACTAATCCAGTCAGACGGATCGGATGAATTGTCATCGTTGCGGTCGGTACGATAAATGAATAATCTGCTGATACAGCAATTGGTACACCTATGGAATGTCCGCCTCCTAATACAATGGATACAGTTGGTTTTGATAATGATGCGAGCATTTCAGATAAAGCTAAACCAGCTTCTACATCTCCTCCAACGGTGTTTAATAATATAACTAGACCCTCAATTTTAGGGTTTTGCTCAATTGCCACGATTTGTGGAATGAGATGTTCGTACTTGGTTGTCTTATTTTGTGGCGGTAATTGTATGTGTCCCTCAATCTGTCCGATAATAGGCAAGACGTGTATATTCGAATCAGGTGCTTGTGCAACAGAAGATTGTCCTAGAGCCTGTATTTTCTGTACTAATGAGGACTGATTTGACTGGTCCTGATTGTCATCTTGTTTTTCTGGTTCTTTATTCATATTAATAAACGCTCCTTTCTTAGCTTATTATTAGTATGAACAGGTAGTTTTGATACATACCTAATTTAATGGAACATATTATCAAATAAAAAATAACGATAACCCTTTTCAAAGAAAGGATTATCGTTTCAGACAAAAACATAATTATATTTTCTCACATAATTGCTTTAATTGTTCCAATTCTAAATCATTTAACGGAACGAGAGGCAATCTTACACTTCCTACTTCGATTCCCTTAAAGTTTAAAACGGCCTTTACAGGTGCGGGGGAAGGTGCAATGAATAAACCTTTCATAAGAGGTAGCAAATTACGATGTATTCGCCCGGATTCTTCTACATTGCCTTGTTGATAGGAGGTCAACATCATTTTTATTTCATTGCCAACTATATGAGAAGCTACAGATACAATGCCAGTTCCACCTACAGCCATTATTGGTAAACCTAAACTATCATCGCCACTATATACTGTAAACTCTTCACTTGTTTTATCAATAATAGTCGTAATCAAGTCAAGATTTCCACTTGAATCTTTAATTGAAACAACATTCGGTATTTGTGATAATTTTATAATCGTATCAACATGTAATGAAATAACCGATCTTCCTGGAATATTATATAACATTATAGGAAGCATGGTTGATTTTGCGATAGTTGCAAAGTGTTCGTACAATCCACTTTGATTTGGTTTATTGTAATATGGCGTTACAAGTAAAATGCCATCTACACCTAAGCTCTCCGCCTCTTTTGTCAGGCTGATCGAAGCTGCTGTGTTATTGTTACCAGTACCAGCGATCACAGGTACCCGATGGTCCACAATTCGGACAACATGATCAAATAACGCCAACTTCTCTTGAGAACTCAATGTCGGGGATTCACCGGTTGTACCAGCAACAACTAAACCATCTGAACCGTTTGCAATTAGATGCTCAATCAATGCAGTTGTTTTAGGAAAATCTATTTTTCCCTCTTCGTTAAACGGAGTAACCATTGCAGTAAGCACGCTGCCGAAATTCATTTTTCAGGTCTCCTTTCATCTCTATCCTACTTTATCCGCCACTCAAGCTCGTAAACCCTGTAAGTTTATGGGTGAGATTTACCCATAACACAGGGGGGCTTACACGCGATCAAGTTCAAAAGCTTTGTGTAATGCATTAACGGCAGGGATAAGGTCGCGATGATGAATTAATACCCAAATCGTAGTATGACTATCAGCAGATTGCAAAATAAAAATACCAGCATCGGTTAGTGTCTGCACAATTTTAGCAGTTACTCCCGGGACTCCTGTCATTCCTGCACCAACTAAGGACACTTTTGCACAATCTTTCGTAATTTCTGGTTCATATCCGAGCTCTTGGAGTAAACGGACTGCTTTATCCGTAAAAGGTTCTGGAATTGTGTAGACAACTCCTGTTGGAGATATATTTATAAAATCTACCGAAATTCCAGCTTCAGCCATCACTTTAAAAACTGCTGAATGTAACTGATATGGTTTTTCATGTGCCAAGACCTTAATTTGTGTTACACCAGCCATATGGGCTATTCCAGTAATAAGTCGATCTGAAATTGCCGTTTCAATCGAATCATTATTTAAAGAAGTTACTAATGTCCCAATCTCTTTTGAATTTGTTGACCTTACCCGAATTGGCACTTTTGCTTGCATCGCTATTTCTACTGCTCTTGGATGAATTACTTTTGCACCTTGATAGGCTAAATTACAAATTTCTGTGTAAGTAACGACTTGCATGGTTCTTGCATCTTTGACTAATCTTGGGTCAGCAGTCATGATACCTTCCACGTCTGTAAATATATCAATATATTCTGCTTGAAGTGCTGCTCCAAGTGCAGACGCAGAAGTATCACTGCCACCTCTACCTAGCGTCGTTATGTCACCTGTTTCCGTCTGCCCTTGAAACCCAGCTACAACAATAGCGTCACACGACTCTAATTCCTCTAGCACACGATCTACTTTCATCGATTTGATTTTTGCTTCTGTGAAATCGCTACTCGTAATAAAGCCTGCTTGAGCGCCAGTTAAAGACATAGCTGAAATATTTTGCTGTTTAAGTTCATTCGTGAAAACAACAGATGAAATTGTTTCGCCACAAGATAATAGCAAATCATACTCGCGTTTACTTATAGAGCTATTTGGGTGGTTTACTAGTTCAAGTAACGAGTCTGTTGCATAAGGATCAGGATTCCGCCCCATGGCAGACACGACTACAACAACCTTATACCCTTCAGAAATTGCTTCTTTGACATGGCTGATGGCAAACTGTCTGGATTCAGAATCACGGACAGAAGTACCACCAAACTTTTGAACCAAAATTTTCATCATGACACCTCTAGTTTACAGCCAATTATTTTTTACAAGACTTTCTGCTATTTGAACGGAATTCCATGCTGCACCTTTTAGCAAGTTATCTGATACAACCCATAGGTGGAACCCTTTGGGATTATCAAGGTCTTTTCTTATTCTTCCAACAAACACTTCACTTTTACCTGAAGCTGATAGGGGTGTAGGATACGTTTGTGTAGCAGGATCATCCTGTAATTCAATACCAGGTGCATCCATTAAGATTCGGTGTAAATCTGTTACTTCTACTCCTTCTTTATCTACTTCAACGTAAACACTCTCTGCATGAGCAGTAAAGAAAGGTAAACGTACACACGTTGCAGCAACAGGAAGTTGTGGCGCATGCATAATTTTCTTTGTTTCATTAATCATTTTCATTTCTTCGAAAGTATAACCATTTTCTTGGAATACATCGATTTGTGGTAATGCATTAAATGCGATTGGATAATGCTTTTTATCCCCTTTTACAGGTAAAAGCTCTGTATTAGGTTCATCGCCATTTAAGATTGCTTGGGACTGTTGCTTTAATTCTTCCACTGCTTCATTTCCAGCTCCAGAAACCGCTTGATAGGTAGATACAAGTACACGAGTAATACCAAAAGTATCCTGTAGCGGCTTTAATGCAGCTACCATCTGAATTGTAGAACAGTTAGGGTTTGCAATAATGCCTTTGTGATTTTTAATATCTTCTTCATTTACTTCTGGTACAACTAAAGGCACATCTTGATCCATGCGGAATGCACTCGTATTATCAACAACAACTGCACCTCTTGATACTGCTTCATGAGCTAGTTTTTTAGAGACAGATCCTCCAGCAGAAAATAATGCGATTTGAATTCCAGTAAAGCTTTCTGGAGTCGCTTCTTTAACGGTATATTCTTCACCTTTAAAATTTATTTTTTTTCCAGCAGATCGGCTGGATGACAATAACGTCAATTCTTTTATTGGAAAATTTTTCTTGTCTAATGTTTCTAACATTTTTTGTCCGACAGCACCAGTTGCACCGACTACTGCCACATTATATCCTTGTTCATTTACCATATCGTAAATCCCCTCTCCTATCCTTACTAGTTAATTGAAAAATAGTTAGTCGAATATTATTTTAACATATTTTAAGGAAGTAAGGTTAGGAAAGCGACTATTAGCTATTTTCTTTCAATTAAAACAGGCTGAATTTGCTTGAATTGTAAAGCATGCTCAATTGTTTCTGGTATTAACGTCATATCAGCTACTAAAGAATTAGGCTTTTTAATTGGATCATCTTGGCCATACGGAACAAAATACATTAATTTAGTTGACATTAGGCGCATTAAATTTACCCCATTTAAACCTAAAGCATCATTTGTTGAAATGGCTAATACAACCGGACATCCATTTCTAATTGTAGCTTTTGTAGCCATTAGTACAGGAGTATCCGAGATTGCATTTGCTAACCGGCTCATGCTGTTACCGGTTAACGGCGCAATAACCATACAATCTACAGGTATTTGCGGCCCCATTGGTTCTGCTTCTGGAATCGTGGTTATTAATTCTCTTCCAGTTATTTGTTTGATTCGTTCTAAATGATCCTTTGCATCCCCGAATTTAGTATCCGTATTTTGGACGGTATAAGAAACTACTGGAACGACATCTGCACCCATTTCCACTAACTTTTCAATCTCGGGGAAAACCGCTTCGTACGTACAGTGTGAGCCAGTAATTCCAAACCCTATTCTTTTTCCTTTTAAAGTCATACTAAAAACACTCCCCTATAAATCTTTATTGTTGTTCTTTTAGAATTTGCGCAATCACATTTCCTAAAATTTCTCCAGCGGTTTTTGGCGCAACAATTCCTGGTAACCCTAGTGAATGTAACGCGGTTATGCCTCTTTTTTTTGCATAGTCAAAATCAGTACCACCAGGCTTTGATGCTAAATCAATAATTAGAGCATGCGATTTCATAGGCTTAATCGTCTCATCTGTTACTACTAAAGCCGGTACCGTATTAATTAAAATGTCACAGTTCGGTGTATAGGATGGTAATTCACTAATGTGGAACGGTGTTAACCCCATTTCCTTGGCTCTTGCAAGATCTTCATTGCTTCTTGAGCCTACAAACACCTTCGCACCTAATCCAGCGAATTTACTAGCTGTGCTCATTCCTACACGACCTAATCCTAATACGATAATATTAGAAGAATGAATGGTAAAATCAGTGTGCTCAATAGCAATCATAATTGTTCCTTCAACCGTTGGAATAGAATTGTAAATGGCCACATCATTTCGATCCATTAATGGAAATAACCTTAACCCTGCTTCTTTCACACTGTTTGTAAGAAAATCATTGGTAATGCCACTAAATATTAAACAATGTTTCGGAAGTTGCTTGAGCCATTCTACGGTTATTTGAATATTTGTGTCTGAAAAAACTGTTTCAATATTGCCTTTATCATCAGTTCCAGGTATTGGAAGGATAACAGCATCAAGCTTAGCAGCATCAAGATCATCCATATCAACTTGCTTCACCTCAGTAAAGCCCTGATTTAACTGATCAAATCCTACTAAATGAATATCTGTCGTCTGGTAAGTTGCCAAGTTTTTAATCATCTGTAAATAACGCGCGTCTCCACCCAATACTGCAATTGATTTTGATGTATTCATTATTTCACCTCACCTGGCGTTATCGCTATTCTTTGTTATCTTATGAAAAATTGTATAGTTAGTGATTATTATTTGATTAGATAATAACCCAAAAAAATATTTTAGTTTCATGGGTAGTTAGCCTAATCAAATTTTGATGGCCCAAAAAAGAGTAATCACTCTATTTTCTTGGCTGTTTTCTAAAAGATTGTTGTTAATGCGCAAAATAGCTAATATGCGTCGTAGTGGAAAGGTGCTCACTGATCCTACATGTGAACCGCTCCGTTCCTACACTTTGCTTTCCGCGGGGGGCTAGTGAGCCTCCTCGCGCCTTCGCGCTCCGGGGTCTCACTTACGCCGCTAGTCGCTGGCCGTGGCTAAATAACTCAGCAAGATATACACAAC